>DATCKK010000171.1:0-9761 GCA_036562325.1 Cytophagaceae bacterium
GCTACCACTACCTATTATGTAAGTGCAGTAAGTGTTGAAGGCTGTGAAAGTACTGTAAGAACTTCTGTTAATGCAGTAGTAAATACGATTCAATCAGCACCTATTGCTTCTGATGAAGAAAGATGTGGTGCCGGAACAGTAAGCTTTACAGCTAATGGTTCTCCATCCGATTATAAATGGTATGATGCAGCCACTAATGGTACTTTATTAGGTACGGGAGCTACCTTTATCACACCAACTATAAGTGCTACCACCACTTATTATGTAAGTGCGGTAAGTGTTGAAGGCTGTGAAAGTGCCGTAAGAACCTCTGTTAATGCGGTAGTAAATACGATTCCATCAGCACCTATTGCTTCTGATGAAGAAAGATGTGGTGTCGGAACAGTAAGCTTTACAGCTAATGGTTCCCCATCTGATTATAAATGGTACGATGCGGCAACTAATGGTAATTTATTAGGAACAGGAACTACTTTCACTACACCAACTATAAGCGCTACCACTACCTATTATGTAAGTGCAGTAAGTGTTGAAGGTTGTGAAAGTACTGTAAGAACTTCTGTTAATGCAGTAGTGAACTCAATACCTTCAGCTCCTATTGTTTCCAGTGAAGAAAGATGTGGTGCCGGAACAGTAAGCTTTACAGCTAATGGTTCTCCATCCGATTACAAATGGTATGATGCAGCCACTAATGGTAATTTATTAGGAACAGGAACTATTTTCACTACACCAACTATAAGTGCTACCACTACCTATTATGTAAGTGCAATAAGTGTTGAAGGCTGTGAAAGCAGCTCAAGAACATCTGTCAATGCAGTAGTTAATTCTATTCCTTCCGCTCCTTCGGCCAGTGATGTTGGTCGATGTGGTTCAGGTGTAGTAAGCCTGAGTGCAAACGGATCGTCTGATTATAAATGGTATGATGCGGCCACTAATGGTAATTTATTAGGAACAGGAACCACTTTCACTACACCAACTATAAGCGCTACCACTACTTATTATGTAAGTGCCGTAAGTGCAGCAGGCTGTGAAAGTGCAGACAGAACAGAGTTAAAGGCAATAGTTAATGATATTCCTGTGGCGCCTGTGTCATCGGATGTTACAATTTGTTCAAACACGACAGCACAATTAAGTGCTATCTCGGGTAGCGATAATTGTTTATGGTATAATGCACCTGTTTCAGGAAATATTGTAGGAACCGGTTTTTCATGGGAAACACCAGTCGTTGCATCTGAAACTACATTCTATGTGAGTGCGGTAAGTGCTGAAGGCTGTGAAAGTAGCCGTACTGCTGTAACTGTTTTCACTATGCCATCAAGTGACGCAGGAAAGTTAACGGCGGATGTTAATAACGTATGTGTCGGTACTAACTCAGGAGTATTAACTGCTGTCGATTTCAATGGGACAATCGTGAACTGGCTTTTATACACAAATGACATATTATCTAACCCAACAGTTATAAACTCTACCTCCGATAAGTTAACTTTCTCTGATTTAGTAGAAAGCACCTATTATCGGGTAGTGGTGAAAAACGAAACTTGTCCTCATGATACGTCTGCACCTTTCAGAATTGCTGTAAATCCACTTTCCCAACCAGGAATAATTACTATGGAATCCAATGGAGATGGTACAGGGAAACTTCACCTTAGCGGATATATAGGTTCAATCCAGTATTGGGAAGCATCAACCGATAATTTTAATACGGTTACAGTAATTCCTAACACTATGGATGAACTTACCGTAAACCTGGCAGAAGGGAAAAAATACCGTGCTATTATTCAATCAGGAGTATGTTCCTCAGTAGAGTCTCCTGTTTTCAACATACCGGGATTCATTGTATATACTACCTTCACTCCAAATAATGACGGGATAGATGACATATGGGTCATCGAAGGAATTGACGCCTATGCTGATAATACCGTAAAAGTATTTAATAGATGGGGAGACCTGGTATATAAAGAATCAGGATATAATAATTTGGATAAAGCTTGGGATGGAAGTTCAAATAGTGGTTTCCTCATTGGCAATATGCCATTACCGGAAGGCAGCTATTTCTATCAGATTGAAACATCAAGCGGAGTGGTAATATCGGGATATGTAATATTAAAACGGTAAAAAGTGAGAAAATATATTTATCATATTGTCATCATATGCTTAATGTGTATTTCTCATTGGGGAAATGGACAACAGTATGCACTTTATACTCAGTACATGTTTAATGGCCTGGCGATTAATCCTGCGTATGCCGGAAGCAATGAAGCATTGAATGTAACGGCTTTCAGCAGAAGACAATGGACTAATGTGGAAGGAGCGCCAACTACAACCGGAGTTTCCGCCCATACGCCGATAAAAAAGGAAAGTATGGGATTGGGTTTAATAATTGCAAAGGATAAAATAACTATATTTAATCAGACATCGGTAAATTTGACTTATGCCTATCATGTCCCATTAGCAGAAAATAAAAAACTATCATTGGGATTACAGGCAGGATTTGCTCACCACAATGCAAGTTATACCAGTCTTACTTCCAAAACACCTGATGATCCGGCAAGGGCAGCATCGGATATAAATACCTGGAGCCCTAGTTTTGGTACGGGTGCATATTATTACACCAACAGGTTTTATGCAGGGCTTTCTATTCCTTATCTGGCAAGCAATCTGCTTCGCACGAAAAATATACGCAACGAAATCCATTATCAAAACAACTATTTTTTTGCCACTGGATATGTTATGTCATTATCTCCACACGTTCAGTTTAAGCCTAATTTGCTTGTCAAATACATGGCTGGCAATCCTATACAGGTCGATCTGAATGCTAATTTTTTATTTAAAGAAGTTTTATGGGCCGGTGCATCTCTTCGTAGTTTAAATGCGTTAAGTTTTCTTACACAGGTCAACCTTACAGAGCAGCTCAAATTCGGATACTCCTATGATATTAATCTTGGGCCCTTATCGGGGTTAAGCAAAGGAGCTCATGAATTTGTGATTAGCTATTTGTTTTCATTTAACAGAACCAATATAGACTCTCCCAGATATTTCTGATGAAAATTATTATCTGTTTGTTAAGTATTTTGCTGTCATTTTTACCTTCATTATTGAAAGGGCAGGATAAGACATGGAAAGCGTTGATTGTTTCAAATGAACAACGGGCGGAAAAATTGTTTGAACAAAAAGCCTATGTACGGGCAGCAGAAGTATATAAGCGGATAGTAGAAAAAGATTCTATGAATATTAATGCCAAGCTACAACTGGCGGAATGTTTCAGGCTTTTAAATAAAACTCAGGAGTCAGAGTATTGGTATTCAACAGTGATGACCGATACACTTTTTACTGTTGCCCCTCAATATAAATTGCATTATGCTGAAGTGTTGTTGTCCAATGGAAAGTTAACGGAGGCGCAGAAATGGTATAACCAGTCACCATCTAATAACGACCACTCCAGGCTTTCGACAAATAAACAAAAAGCCATTCGACATTTTCACCGATTCTATGAAGACTCGCTTCAATATACTGTTTATGAACTTCCAATTAACTCTTCTCAATCCGATTTTTATCCCATCTTTTATGATAATGGTTTAATTTTTCTTTCTTCGAGAAAGGAAAATTCATTTATAAAGCTTACTAATTCGATGGAACAACAAGCATTTTACAAAAGTTATTATGTGCCTATAAATAATGCCGGAGAATGTGGTGAAGCAATAAGGTTTCCGTCGTTTAATGCCACCTTCCATCATGGTCCTGTAACTTTTTTTGATAATGAAACAAAAATTATTTATTCTAAAAATATCCGGAGTAATAAAAAGTCTACCGCTGTAAGGCTAGGATTGTTTCTGGCAACAAAATCAGAGAATGAAAAGAAATGGAGTAATTCAACTCCACTTCCGTTTAATAATCCTGAGTATTCCATCAGTCATCCCTATTATGACTCTGTAAGTAATACGCTGTTTTTTATTTCCAACAGGAAAGATGGCTTTGGTGGAACCGATATATATAAGGTTCATTACAACAATGGAGAATGGGGCAATGTAGAAAATCTTGGCCCGGAGATAAATACAGAAGCTAACGAAATGTTTCCTTTTGTTGCCGGCGATCGTCATTTGTATTTTGCTTCTAACGGGCATCCAGGTATGGGTGGGTTGGATATATTTAAAGTAGATTTGAATACGAGTACCAAAGAAATCATAAACCTTGGATATCCCATCAATAGCCCTAAAGATGACTTTGGGCTTATTATTGATAAAACAGGAACAAGGGGATACTTCTCAAGTAATCGTAAAAGCGGACATATAAATGATGATATTTATGAAGTTTTGTTTCATACCGTAAAGCTGGAAGGCAAAGTGGTTGAAAAGTTAAAAAGTATGCCGGCATCAGGTGCTGCGATAGTATTGAAAGATAAACGTACCGGTAAAGTAGAAAGTAAGACTGCGGTCAATGATAAAGGATATTTTGAACTTTATTTTAAGCCCGGGAAAAAATATTCACTGGAAATAATAAAAGAAGGTTATAAATTTTTATCCTCTGAGATTTTTATTCCTTCTAAGGATGAAGAAGTAATGCAGGAAAGCTATGTACTGGAAAAGTCAAATAAAAGATTTGTAGAAGGACGGTTCCTGATAGACTCTGAGCCTGCATCCGGATGTAAAATTATTGTGGCGGATATGTTAACAGATTCTTTGGAGATTATTTACAGTAATAATGATGGCCGCATTCAGCATGAAATCATTGCAGATACTTTTTCTTTTCTTTTAGCAGAGAAAAACAATAAAATGGCATTGTACCGGATGGATCCAAGCACTAAAAGAAGGGCTTCAAGTATAACCTATTTGACAATAGAGTTAAATGCCGTATTGATGAAAGAGATTAAAGGAACGTATAAGGCATTTGAAGATAACAATGTAGACTCAGATACTTTATACTTACGTAATGACCTTTTAAGGGAAATTACACCGGTACCGGTGAAAGATGGGAACTTTAGTATAATCGTTTGGGAGCAGGGCAAATACAGCCTTTTAAAAAAGGAAGATGAGGATTATATTTTATTAAAAACTTTTATTCCTGAATTTGAAAGTGATCTTGATATTAAGGAAACAAGTGATGAAAGCTTTTAAAAATAAGTATTGGCTTCGCTTTTAATTTAAACTACTTTCAATGCTTCTCTCATATTACAAGAAGGAATTATAAACAGCAAATATAAAAAAGCTGCTCCAAAAGTGATTTGTTTTTTGCCATGGCGAAGATGGTGAAAGAGATATAAGATTTCACTCCATCTGGCTGACAGTTATTCGACTTTTGGAACAGCCTTTATTATTTTAATCCTATTTTAAATTATATCTTATTCCAACACCACCTTGTCCCCAGAAAGCAAATGGATTATCGACAAATTCCATAAAGAGGGTTGCGTCGAGGAAGATAGAAAGTGGTATATCTTTTAAGGTATATTCAAGGCCTATTACACCATCAGCACCCAGATCTACATTGGTATGCCTGCCGGAACGTCTGTAGCCGCCATCCCAGTAATAGGTAAAGGTTTGAAATCTTATCTGAGATCCAACTCCCGCATACCAGTCTAATCCATCTACCTGAGAGATTGGCTTATGCCATAAAAAATGTAATTGAGTACTTATAGGATTTTTGTACCTATAGTCGTGCCAGTAGTAGCCGTATTTGTCGTAAAACCTATCTCTGTTGTGATGGTAGTAATCATATCCCCAGTAACTGCTTCGGCCCACGCTTAATTCAATGGCTATATTTCCGGTATATAATTTACCGGTTACTCCGGTAGGTTCTCCGAGGCGAATACCCACGCCTAATCCCGAAGCATTGGAGTTTGATTTTTTCTGCCCAAAAGCAGTCGAAAAGGAAAGCAGGATGAGGAATAAAACAACTAAGGCATTTGTATTTGTTTTCATGGATTTGTTATTTATTTTCTGGGGAAAATTAAATTATTATTTCAACTAATCCAAGAAACGAACTTCAGTGTAGAACAAATCTGTACGTACGGCTATATTTTTCCCTTTTCCTCTAAATACTTCTTTTTGAAAGCCTTCTGTGACTGGTTTTACCCTTATTGTTTCATCTCCTACTTTAAATTCTACTGGCATGGCAAAGCCGGGTACCACCTCGGCCCACCGGTATTCCACGGTTAACTGTTTCTTTTTCCGCGAGGTTTTGATTTCAAGTACAGGAAGAGATGCACGGGTCAGATATTGATAGAATACAGGGCTTAGGTCTTTGCCTGTTTTATCATTAAAATAGTTAATGATATCTTCTGTTGTTACAACCTGATATTTAAAGCTTTCAGAAAGTCCATATATAATATCAAACCAAAGGCTGTCATCATTTATGACATTCCTCAGTGTATGTAGCATCCAGGCGCCTTTGTAATACATATCCGAGTCTTCCCAATAATGAAAGTTCACATTTTTTGGGCCCAGTATCGGCTCCTTGTTTTCAATGAAAGGTTTTTGTTTTTCCAGGTAATCCAATGCATACTTATAGCCATAAAGACATTCTACTAAAAGCGCTTCTCCATAGGTGGTAAAACTTTCATGGATCCATAGTTCGGCATGGTCTGCTGTACTTACACTATTGCCCCACCATTCATGGCCTGTTTCATGCAAAATGATGTAGTCCAGTTCGCCTACATTTTTTTTATATTTATTTCCATAAGCTATCGCCCCCTGATGTTCCATACCCCAATAAGGGGTCTCTACCAGGGCATATCCATCTTTTTCAAATGGATAATTGCCAAAATACTTTTCATAACATTTTAAGATGGTTTTCACCTGTTTAAAATGTTCTTTCGCCTTAGCAAGGTTGTAGGATAAAACATAATAGTCCAGGTCAAGCGCAGATCCGTCAGGGCGTGTATACTTGTCTTGAAAATGTGCGTAGTGAGCGATATTGAGGGTTACATTGTACAGGTTAATCGGGTAGTGGACTTTCCAGGTATATCGTTCCAGGCCGGGAGAGGTTTTATCTACAGCGACAAGTGTTCCGTTGGAAACACAAGTTAATCCGGAAGGTACATTAAAGGACATGGTTATGCTGTCCGGCTCATCCGAAGGATGGTCCTTGCAAGGCCACCAAAGGCTTGCGCCAATACCTTCGCAGGCTACGCCCACCCAGGGCCTTCCCAAAGAGTCCTGAGCCCAGACAAAGCCTCCGTCCCAAGGTGGTCTTTCAGCTATCAGGGGTTGTCCTTTATAATAAACAGTTACAGAGTCTTTAGCTCCTTCTGTCAGTGGTCCGGGCAGCTTAATAAAAACAGCGTCTTCTTCCCTGTTGAACTTTAAAGGAATACCATTAGAGACGATACTATCTATTGTCAGGTTTCTGAACAAATCCAGTTGAATGGAATCGGAGGTGCTGGTTATGTTAAAATAAGTAGTTCCTGTTCCTGCAATTGACATTTGGCCGATGTCAATTGTCAGGTCCAGTTTATAGGAATAAACATCAAAGCAGGTTCTTAACGGTGAAAGGGAGCCTCTTAAAGAGTCTGCCCTGCCAAACTCACTTCGCTGCGCATATAATTGACTAAAAAGAAACAAAAATAAAACAGCTGGAAAAAATTTATTCATGTTTTAAGGTTCAAGGTTTTTGGGCTTTGCTTTACGTCCCCGGGGTTTGCCTTTTGTACTATCTGTATCTGCAGTAGTATTGGCCTCTTCTGTTGCCATGGCCGGAGCAGGTTTAACTACTTTTTTTCTGCTTATGGTTGTTTTAAAATAATTGTCCGGACTTTCAAAGACTATTTGTGTTGAGGGTTCTTTTACTCCATAAGTGGGAGAGTAAAACCCTTCGACTGTTTTAGGTTCCAGTTTGTTCCCGTTTTTATCAGTACATACAATTTCAAACCCTTCTTTATGGAACTCAGGAGAAATATTCCAAATCTGTTTCGCCGGAATAGAAGCATGTTCAATGGTGTCTGTTACTTCCCAAACCGGGGCATTTTTAAACTGCTTTACTTGTCTTGTATGTTTTATATTCTTAGAAATGTGTTGGAATGCTTTGATTTTTCCGGTAAACATAATGTAAGAAGAATTCTCTTCTACTTTAGCTGTTTCTGCCTGTGACCAGTGGAACCAGATAAATCTGCCACCCTTTTCCATTTGGTCGTGGTCTCCTAACATTACGGTGTTGTGTGAGGAAGTACCCATGAAAAACTTCAAATCTTCCGGAGTACTGTTGTACTTATACGACCCAGCATCTCTCAGGATATTTTTTCCTTTCACCCATAAATCGAGATGAAGATTATCTGCCTGAGAGGGCCGGTCCTTGTGGTTTCCGCAACGAATAAAGGAATATGTCTCTGAGCTTCTTAATACATAATAACCTCCTGTTGAAAAGCTTCTGGTCTTTTGAGGGATATCCATTTTTTCGGAAATAACTTTTTTACCAAACCAGAATAAATCTTCGTTCCACATTCCGGGGTCATACAAACCTCGTCCCGAATAGAAGTGAAATAGCGCATTGATCTGAGGGCGATAGTCTCTGAAATGGCAGTTGTTCAACGGGAAGAATAATGCTCCATCATTAGCGCCATAATTAGGCATTTGGCCTGTTGTAAGGTCCTGACATTGGTACAGAAACTGAACGGACCGTTGTACTCTTTCTTTTAGTGCAGTCGAGAAAGTATCTTTATTTGCCTGAGCAAGATAGAATGCCCAGGTGTATAGTTGAATTACCACTCTATGGTAGTTCATAGAAAACTGCAGGTAGGATCCGTCGTCATAGATTTGATAAAATCCTTCTACCTCCAGATGGTGTTTACCTTTGGCTTTCCATATTTCGCTTCTGTCAAAATATGGGAAGAGTACCCCTGTTGAATATAGAGCAAGGCTTTCTGTGATGGCATGGTTGTTCCTTACGGAGATAAGAGAAAACCGATGATTAGCTTCTACATGGCGAATTTGCCAGTAAATAGAGTTAAGTATTTTGTTAAAAACTTCCTGAGTAAGGGTAGGGGAGTTTTTGTAGTAAAATAAGGCGAAGGTCCAGTTCAACACCCTTATGGAAATTTCCTGGCTGCATACATAATTGGGACCCATGTTCAAAGGGTTTTTATCGATCCAGTCGGATATCTCATGAAAAACAAACTCTGACTGGTCTTCTTTGAAATGGAAGTCGTAACGAATAATGGTATATAAATAAGAAAAGCGTGATTTTTCCCAAACGAACTTTATATCGCCCTGTTCCTGATTCAGGTCTGGTATTTCCGTCCAGTGTTTATTAATATCAAATTGAAAATTGTTTTCCGGATTGGTAATCCAGTCATAGTTTTTTCCCAGATGAAATGTGTTGCCGGAGAAAAAACGAATATTGCCTTTTTTGATTTGTTCGGCTTCTTTTTTTAACGTAGCTTTTTCTTTTTCAGGTAACGGAAACTCTTTTAAGTCTTCTCTGCTATTGAAGAAAAAATTGGAAGGCCTTTTTCTCCATTTGTCAACGGCTATAAATTCAACGGGAGTATAGGAGGTAGGATATTTCTTTTTAAGCAGTCCACTTCTTTTTTGCAATTCATAGAACCCTCTGAAAAGGAAGCCTTTCAGACCCATATTTGTCAGAAGCAGAATCAATTTTTTAAACTTCATAAGATCACTACGTGGAAATTATAAACTCAAATTAAGTATTGAGGTTTTAAAATTACTTAATTTATCAGTTTCAGGAGCTGTTTACGGGGAAAATTGTAAGTGTTTATTGTTTATTATCTTGCACCACGGGTTGTAAAATAGTTTCAGCACATGGCATATGTCCTACAC
>DATCKK010000173.1:0-2698 GCA_036562325.1 Cytophagaceae bacterium
GTATTGGAGTGCGTGCGAAATGCTGTTGGGGGGGAATATCCGATAATTTTCCGAATAAGTGCTGATGAATTCATAGAAGGTGGTCGCGGTCTTGAAGAATCTATAGAGATCTGCAAAATTCTTGCAAAAAACGGCGTTGACGTGCTGCATATTACCGCGGGCAATGGGTATTCTTTAGAGAAACAAATAGAACCAATGTTTGCAGAAGAAGGGTGGAGAGTATACTTAAGTGCCCAAATAAAAAGGAATGTAAATATTCCAGTAATAACGGTAGGTACTATAAGGCATCCGGAATTCGCAGAGAATATTCTGAAAGAGGGCAAAGCAGACTTTATCGCAATTGGTAGGGGGTTAATTGCAGATCCAGAATGGCCGCTGAAAGCTTATTATGGAGTAACTGAAAGAATAAGACCGTGCATTAACTGTAATCTAGGATGTGCAAAAAACAGGATATTTGGTGATATCCCGATTCGCTGTACAGTTAATCCCGAAGCTGGACGCGAACTTGTATATCGTGTAAAAAAAGCTGAAAGTTCGAAAAAGGTGCTTGTAATTGGTGGCGGTCCAGCAGGCATGACTGCTTCCTTATACGCGTCTAAGAGAGGACACGAGGTAATACTTGTAGAAGAAGAAGGTTCTTTGGGAGGACAGCTAAAGTTGGCAAAGGTTCCTCCAGGAAAACAAAAAATCGGATGGTTTATGGAATATTTAATAAGAGAGATAGAAAGATCGAACATCAAACTTTTACTTAATACGAAAGCTTCAATGGAAATAGTAGATCAAATTGCACCGGATGCTGTCATTATTGCAACAGGTTCTAAGCCAATAGTTCCGCGGATCGAGGGAGTTGAGGAAGAGAGTGTGGTTTTAGCGCACGATGTATTGCGTAAAAATATGAAATTTGATAGTAAAAAAGTGATTGTTGCGGGAGGTGGTTTGGTAGGATGTGAGGTTGCTTTATATCTTGCTGCTCAAGGGAGCTGCGTAACAATTGTTGAAATGCTTTCTGAGATAGCACGAGATGTTGATCCTATATACAGGACTATTTTACTACAAGAGCTAGGACAATTGGGCGTAGAAGTTAAAACAAATGCAATAATTACGAAAGTAGGACCAACAGGAGGAGTATGGATAAAGAATGCAAACAACAAGAATGAAAATGAAGAAGAGAGATTGCCGGGAGATGTTGTGATACTTGCATTAGGGGCTGTTCCATATGATCCATTTGGAAATGAAATTGAAAATCACATACCTGAGGTTTATCGAGCAGGTGATTGTGTGAGCACAGGAAAAATAATCGATGCAGTTTGGTCAGGATACTTAGCAGGTATTCAAGTTTGAAGAAAAAATTGTGTAAGGGGGGAAAAAAATGGTTTGTAAGAGTAAATTAATAGCGGTAATTCTTTGCATAATTATTTTATTCACTATTGCCGGATGTACTCAAGAGGCAAAATATCCTAGTAAACCTGTAAATCTAGTTATAGGATGGGCTGCAGGAGGTATTACTGACAAAGTAATAAGAAGTGTCGCTGCTATTGCTGAAAAAGACCTCGGTCAGCCAATTGTTGTAACTAATATGCCAGGAGCCACAAGCGCCGTTGCTACACAATACGTTTTTTCTCAAAAAGCGGACGGATATACTATTTATGGTTCTGCAGAAAATCCAGCGTTATTTCAGGTACTTGGTTTGTCAGAAAGAAGTATAGACGATTTTGATCCAATTATACTACTTATACAAGGGGTTCCTGTATTATTAGTAAATAACGATGCGCCTTGGAGTAATATTCAAGAATTCATCAACGACCTGAAAGTTAAAGGGAAAGAGATTAAGATGGCATATACAGGGGTTGGGGGCTTACCTTTTACAGCTTTTAATATGATGAAAATGGCCCTGGGAGTAGAATGCACTATAGTACCTTTTGATGGTGATGCACCATCGATAACTGCATTAATGGGGAAGCAGGTTGATTTTACTATTGCAACTGCAACTGCAGCTCAGGAATATGTAAGAAGCGGGAAACTTCGTGCATTGGCTTTGTTTAGCAAGGAAAAAGTTAAAGGATTTGAAAATGTACCATTGATGCAAGAAGTTTTTCCAGAAATGGCAAAATACTTACCTTGGGGATCATTTTATGGGATATTTGTTAAAAAGGGAACACCACAAGAAATAAAAGACAAACTTACAGAAGTATTTACCAAAGCAGTAGAAAATCCAGAATGGGATAAAGTAGTAGAAGAATTATGTGCAATAAAATTGAATCTTAAAGGTGAAGAGGCGACCCAATTTATTAAAAGATGGCAATCTGTAACGTGTTGGGTTCTCTATGAAGCAGGAGCTACTGCTAAGTCTCCCGCTGAGTTTAATATACCTAAACCATAAAATTATAAAAGTAGAAATGCGAAATAAAAGAAAAGGGTTATTAACTAAACTTATATTAGTAATGTATGATTTCCCTTACATTTATTCGAAATAAGGGTAGTCATTTTGTTTAAGTGGCTACCCTTATTAATGTTTAATGTATTTTTATATAAAAATCAAATAACAATAACAGAAGAACAAAGATCAAATCCATTTTTTGTGTAAAATTCCCTCTGGCTAGAATCAAGTGATAAAAGTTAGCTTATTGAAACTACTTTTTCTTTTAATCTTTTTTAAGTTTTCTTTTTGTCACTCAAAGTATTCGGCCATATCTAAATT
>DATCKK010000199.1:0-3108 GCA_036562325.1 Cytophagaceae bacterium
CTCCCAAATTATTGAATGTTTCTGTACCGAACCTGACGCGAAATTTTGATCATAAAGAAGTAGTATTCGAATTTGATGAATATATTAAGCTTAACAACCATTATAAGGAATTCAGTATTTCTCCAGATGTAGAGAAACAACCGGATTATAAAATCAAAAAGAAAAAACTCATTATTACCCTTCCAGATTCCTTAGAAAAAAATACTACTTATACCATTAACTTTGGTAATGGTTTGGTTGATTTCAACGAAAGTAATCCCTTTAAAAATTATACATATGTCTTTTCAACAGGACCCGAATTGGATTCTTTAACCATTTCTGGAAAAGTATCTAATGCCTTTACCAAAGAATTTGATCCGAAAGAAGATCTCTCTGTACGTGTTCTGCTCATTCCTACCAGACAAGATAGCATCTTCGGCAAGAAAAAAGCCAATATATTTACAGGTGTAGATAGTTCAGGTAATTTCAAATTTCAAAATTTACGTGCGGATACATATCGGATTTATGCTATCAAGGAAGAAAATAATGACAGAATTTACAATCATCCGCATGAATTAATAGGTTTCTACGCATTAGATACGATTCGCTTGGATAAAAATATTGAGAACATTTATATAGAATACGCAAAAGGAAAACCTAAAGAATTCAAGATTCAGGATAGGAAAATCCAAAAGGACAGCCGTATTACGCTTAGCTTCAATCAACCATTGGACTCCCCTGCAGTGCGGATTATAGACCCGGAAGAACTCAACGAAAAAGCTTATGTTAAGTTTAGTGAATTAAAGGATTCCGTAAATATCATGCTGGAAAAGCTGGAGTTTGATTCCATCAAGTTAGTAATTTCAGATTATAATAAGGATTTGGATACAACACTAATCCGTCGTTCTAAAAATGAAAAATACGACAGAGAACTTATTCCTCAACTGAATATTACCAATAAGGTAAACAAAGTAGAACATATTACCATAACCAGTACCTTCCCTATTGAAAGCATAGATAAAAACAAGATTATACTCAAAGAGGATACTTTGTCCAGAAGAAATTTCCAGCTACAGAAAGATACGCTAAAAGATAATCTCTATCATATACGTTTCAACTGGAAACCTAAAAAGTCATACGAATTAACCATTCAAGAGAGCGCTATAAAATCTATATTTGGCGATACTAATAAAGAGTTTAAAGCTGCATTCGCTTACGATGAAGCGGAAAATTTCGGCGATATGATTTTCAAAATAAACGGGTTGGATTCCAATGTTTATTATATTGCTGAAATCATTGATGAGAAAAAAACGAAGGTTTATGACAGAAAAATCCTGTACAACAGTAATACACTTCATTACACTAAATTCCCGGGAGGAAAGTATTTACTCCGAATAATTAAAGATATAAACGGCAACGGACGCTGGGATGGTGTAGACGTATACAATAAAATACAACCAGAACCTATCTGGTATCTCGATAAACCATTCGTTATACGCTCAAACTGGGAACAAAACGAAACGATTACACCAAAATTTGAATAATGCTATTTTTCCGTAAACCAGCTAGAATATAACACATAATTGTGTGGAAGATTTTTCAATAAAGCCATTTGCTCTTCTGTAAGTGGCTTTATTTTTTTTGCCGGCACACCGGCATAAAGATATCCACTCTCGCATATCGTATTTTCCAGTACTACAGCTCCAGCAGCAATAATAACATTGGACTGAATAACAGCTCTATCCATGACTATTGCTCCCATGCCTATAAGTACATAATCTTCTATTATACAGCCATGTACTATAGCATTATGGCCTATATTGACATAATTACCTATATCAGTACCGTTTTTCTGATAAGTACCATGAATGGTAACATTATCCTGGATATTTGTATAATTACCTATTCTAATATAATTCACATCCCCTCGCACTACAGCATTAAACCAGATAGAACAATGTTGTCCGATGGTTACATCGCCAACAATAGTACAATTCGGAGCAACAAAAGTATTCTCTCCGATAAATGGATATGCTTCCTTTACAGGTAATATAGTAGCCATACGCTATAAAATTGTGTCAGTTAAAATGTCTGCGTGATTTGGATAATCCGTAGTGTAATGAAGTCCCCTACTTTCTTTACGACTCATAGCCGACTTCACGACCAAATAAGCTACTTGAATTACATTACGTAACTCACACAGCTTCACCGAAAGTTTGGTATTTTTATAGAAAGATTCAGTTTCTTCGTATAATAGGCCCAATCGGCGCATAGCACGCTCTAAACGGAAATCCGAACGCACAATGCCTACATAATCCGACATAACCTTTTGAGTCTCACGAAGATTATGCGTCACCAAGATATCTTCATTCATCAATTGAGTATTAGAATCATCCCAATCCGGAATATTCTCTTGATAACTTATAGAACCGATCTTACTGCTGGCATCTAAGAAAATACGGTGCGCATAGACAGCAGCTTCCAATAAAGAATTGGAAGCCAGACGGTTAGCGCCATGCAGACCTGTGGAAGAACATTCGCCGCATGCATATAGATTTTTGATGCTGCTAGCACCATACTCATTTACCATGATTCCACCACACAAATAATGCGCTGCAGGAGCAACCGGAATGTAATCTTTGGTCATATCCAAACCTATCGAAAGGCATTTCTCATAAATGTTAGGGAAATGAGCCAACAATTCTTCCTTACTTCGATGGGTAATATCCAGATAAACATAATCTAATCCAGACTTTTTCATTTCCGTATCTATCGCGCGGGCTACAATATCTCTAGGTGCTAACGATCCACGTGGATCGTATTCCTCCATAAAAGATTCACCATTCGCACGACGAAGTATGCCACCATATCCTCTGACAGCTTCGGAAATCAAAAAAGCAGGATACTCACTGGGATTATACAGAGACGTGGGATGGAACTGAATAAATTCCATATTACGCACTTTTCCTTTAGCCCTGTAAACCATGGCAATGCCATCTCCCGTAGCGATAGTAGGATTTGTTGTGCTAGAATATACATGTCCAGCTCCTCCTGTTGCCATCAACGTTATTTTGGAAAGAATTTTTTCCACCTGGTGCGTATGAGTATTCAAGGCATAAACTCCATAAC
>DATCKK010000200.1:0-2350 GCA_036562325.1 Cytophagaceae bacterium
TTTATGAAATTGCGAACTTAATTATACACTAACCTGGTTGAATACTTCCCGTACATGATATCATAGAATGCTTTGTACGTCGGATAATATTTCCCTAAGGCCTCTTCTATAAAAGACCCCATCGGGGTCTTTTTGTAATGATAAACTCTATAGCAGAAATACAAATCCTCAACCATCGGTATAGTCACGCCTATTATATTCGTTAGGTCACTCTAAATGAAGCATTTCTTTAGATGTTCCATCTATTTTAATCCGGACTGGTACCTGGTACTCCTCATAATCTTCAAATGTGTATATCCAATCCCCAACAATACTTCCTACATCACCTTCAGCAATTTTTACCTTATTCCTACCATCCAAATCAATACGGTAAATATAACTTGCTTCATTAGATTTTACTCCATAGTAAATGTAATTTCCTGATATATTAAAATTATTAGTTACCTCATCAGTTAAAAGCGTTTTGTTAGTCCCATTTAGTGTTACTTTATATAACTTGCCTATATCTCCAGTAAAATAGTAGATCCAGTCTTGTTCTATAATCATATAACCAATATCCTCTGAAAATATTTTTGTTTTATTTTTCCCATCTATCCCCATCTTATAAACATCATCGCCGGATAAATAATAAATCAAATCATCAACAACATTAATACACCAACTTCGTTCTTCGTTTAGTTTTTGCCGATTTTTACCATCTAATCCTATTCGATAGATTGTAAATCCATCAGAATAGTTGACATAGTATATATAGCCTCCGACAACATTTACAAAATCACAATCATCATCACTTAGCTTTTGTTTGTTACCACCATCCAAGTTCATTCTATATAATGTTGTTTTATAAGTATAAAAATCCATTGAAGTAAAAAATATCCATTGATCCAACACATTAATATTTCCTACTATATCATCACTCAGCATCTCTTTTTTCCCATTCGTGATATTCTCCCTACCAAAAACCTCAATCGATGGTTTGTTAACACTTAACAAAGTACGATAATATACCCAATCACCCTTTCCAGCTACATACCCACAATTAGCTATATTCCCCAAAGTATTTCCTCTTTGTTCATGCAAATCTAAATTACTTTCAGTGTATGTAGTATTTCGCCCTAATACATTGAAAACAAAAACCAAAAACATAACAAGAAAAATGATACTAGCAAACATTATTACTAATCGCTTACCCATAGTTAATTCAGAACTCCTTTCCCTCTCTCATTGTATATGAAAATTAGGATCGAAAGTCCAATGCCAATTTTCTTCGTATCTATATGATCCATCATCAAAACGTTTGCGTCCTTTTTTTGCCAGATATGGATAGAACCCAAACCTCGAAGCATTCTTTTCAAGCCATTCTGCTTCATATGATCCTGCCCTCACTCCACCACTTCCTTTATTTGTTAATGCAAAATCAATGGCTAATCCCCAGCCGTGAGGACTCCTTCCTGGAGTGGCGGCATTTTTCCCATATTTGGCTTTGAACTCTACTTGAACGTCATACAATCTATATCCCGAATTAGGGCCGGTAAGACGTAAACGATTAACATTTACTTTTGGATCTTTAGCGGCGTCTTGCACCAAATAGGCCCAAGCCACAGCTGTCTTTTCAGGTAATAAACCTGGTTTACCCTCTGCAGTAGGTAAAACCACCATTTTACAATTTTTTTCAATTCTGCCATTCACTGTATAATCATCTTTGTTAATTACAGGTAATTCCCTCCCTTTTTTACTCATAATATCATTATATCTCATTCCTTTTTGGGCGCATTCTTCCATGGTTGATAATGTTGCATCATCTACTACTCCAGTTATTTCTATTCCCATTTTATATTGGAATAGTATTAAACTCGAAGAAGACATCACACCTATTTTCCCATCAATAAGCGGATTTCCTTCTCGATCTGTGCCAATATTAAAACCAAATTGAGAAAGATAATATTGTGCTTTTTGTTCCTTCGTATAGCTATCAGGTGGCGGTGTAATCTTATGCGTTAAACGCTGAGCTAAGTTTTTAGCAGACGAGATAAGAACATTGAATCCGGAAGATATCTGTTTGAATAGATTAAAACCGGGAATATACTGCGCAGCTAGACTCTCCAAACCTCCTGTTAAATCAAATTTTACTCCAATCATCCCACTCGGATCCACAAACTTCATGGGGTTGTTAAACCCATAAACATATAGCGTAGGATCATCCTCCACCGGATCCTGGGAGATAAACCTCCCAATCCCCGCATCATACCACCGGGCGTTAAAGTAATACAGTTCAACATCGGCATCCCAATCCTTGCCCGTAAAGCCGGAATCATCCTCGGCCGGGTCGCGGTTGGTCTCGTCGTAAATG
>DATCKK010000207.1:0-2627 GCA_036562325.1 Cytophagaceae bacterium
CATTTACATATATTATATCTACTTATACCGAATAAAACATATTAAGGTAACCGGATTTTTAAAGTAAATTTTTTGAAAAATTATAGGCTGTTGGTTATCTGAAACTTATTGATATTACCGGGGGCTGGGAATTTTATTAAATATTATTTTGATTTCATGGTTACTTTTTCAAATCCTTAACGGTAAAGTTTTCGCAATTCATATAACACATTGATATGAAAATTAAAAACTTACTGTTAGTCAATTTCATTTTTTGTTTTTGTTGTCATCTTTATGGACAACATGAAGTAAATCTTGGATCGACAACTGTCTTTTCTTCGACTTATATTCATTCATCAAAAAGATTAAGTGGAAGCAATGGCGAGCATCAGATAGAAGAAATAAAGTTCTCTGATACATTAACAATCAGGTATATAGTCAATAAAGTAGAGAATGATGAAAGCGCTACTCGGGTATACGGTGTGTTGCAGTCTCCTCTTAAAGGTGGAATTTTTCTTGTCAAAAAGGGAACAGAGATAGAAGGAGATGTTTTTATTGCTTCATGGAATAAAGTTTTGAGATTTGAGACCAGATTTAGTCAGGTATATCTTAAAGAAGAAATACTTGAAAAAATTATCTGTGTTGAAAAAGAATCTGACAAGCCTGAGATAGAGTCAAATGCAGGATTACATTCTAACGGCACTAACTTAAAAACTTCCAATGTAGATACAAGGAAGTTACAAAGCTATCCAGGAGCAAAGGCGGTAGTATATATTGATTTTGATGGAGGTATGAGTGGCCAGAGATGGGCTAACTCTTATAACAATGGAATTCCTTTTTATTTACCACCGGCAAACATGTCTTCAGAAAATGAATACACGGTATGGCAGGTGATGAGTGAAGACTTTAAGCCTTTCGATATTAATATAACCACAGATTCAACTGTTTTTCACCAATATCCAACTAACAGAAGACAACGAATCATTGTAACACGTTATTCTTCATGGAATAGCTTATCAACTACAGGTATTGCATATGTCAATGGATTTTCAACCGGTGATGATCCATGTTTTTCTTTTCCAAGTGGTTTTTCTTCCAGCAATGTATTGTCTGCTGCTGCTGCAGAAAGGTTGGGAGAAGTAAGTTCACACGAAGTAGGGCATACCCTTGGTTTATCGCATGATGGTTCTTCTACTACCAGTTATTATAGTGGCCATGGAAACTGGGCCCCAATTATGGGAAGTGGATATTATAAGACTGTAACCCAATGGAGCAAAGGGGAATATGCCTATGCCAATCAACTTCAGGATGATTTGGCTATTATTACTAAAGTTGACAATGGTTTTGGATATAAAGCGGATGATCATGCTAATAACTATGCTTCATCTACAGCCCTTAATATCACATCTAATGGTATAGTAAATGCATCGGTAAATAATGGGGTAATAGAGACAAATACGGATATTGATGTATTTCATTTTACTACTACCGGTGGAAATATATCGCTTCACTTCGGTACTGCTCTTCCTAAACCTAATCTTGATATATTGGCAAAGTTATACAATAGTAATAATCAGCTTATTACTTCAAGTGATGTACCCAACGCAACCTATGCAGATATTAATACATCCCTTTCGGAAGGCTCTTATTACATAACTATAGAAGGGGTAGGGTATGGTTCACCACTTAATACGGGATATTCAAAGTATGCTTCTTTAGGATATTACGAAATATCAGGAACTATACCGATATCAGGCACCGGAAATCAATTACCGACTGTAAGTATTACTGCCCCTGGTAGTGGGGCCACTTATACCGCACCGGCGAGTTTTACAATTACAGCAACTGCAAGTGATCCGGATGGTTCCATTAGTAAAGTAGAATTTTATAACGGAACAACCTTATTAGGCACTGATAATACATCTCCTTATTCTTATGCATGGTCAGGTGTTGTAGCAGGTACATATACCCTGACAGCAAAGACTTATGACAATTCAGGAGCAGTAAGTACTTCTTCATCGGTTACTATTACAGTAACTTCGGGAACATCTTCTTGTACTGCGCCTGCATGGAATGCAACTACTATCTACTTAGGCGATGCGGGATTGGGTACGGGTAAAGGAGAAGTTGTTTCTTATAATAACCGGGAGTATAGAGCCAAATGGTGGACACAAAATAATACGCCCGGAACCAATAGTGTCTGGTTAGATCTGGGGGCCTGTTCCAGTCAAAACCAATTACCTTCAGTAAGCATCACAGCCCCTGATAACGGAGCCACTTATACTGCACCGGCAGGTTTTACAATTACAGCAACTGCAAGTGATCCGGATGGTTCCATTAGTAAAGTAGAGTTTTATAACGGCACAACTTTATTAGGTACTGATAATACATCACCTTATTCTTATGCATGGTCAAATGTGTCTGCAGGTACTTATAGCTTAACAGCCAAAGCTTATGACAATTCAGGAGGAGTACAAACTTCATCTGTTGTTTCTGTTACGGTAAATGCCAAAGTAAACCAATTACCTTCAGTAAGCATCACAGCCCCTGATAACGGAGCCACTTATACTGCACCGGCAGGTTTTACAATTACAGCAACTGCAAGTGATCCGGATGGTTCCATTAGTAAAGTAGAGTTTTATAATGGC
>DATCKK010000231.1:0-2777 GCA_036562325.1 Cytophagaceae bacterium
TCTACACCAACAACATTGTCATTGAGTTGGGTCATGCATTTCCACCACAGATTTTTAATGTTATTTTTTAGCTCGACTCCATTCTGGCCATAATCATAAACGGCCTGAAGTCCATCATAAATTTCACTGGATTGAAAAACAAAACCGTACTCTTTGGCGTGAGAAATAATCTTTTTGAACAAATTATTCTCTACGATTGTATTAACTTTATTCTCCATAATATCGCAAAGATATATAAATTGCAATTACAGTTAAGCTTATTAATAATTTTTTATATTAATTCTCTATGACGGGATTAACAAGTTTACTTGTATTAAGAATATTCTCCCGGTGGTTAGCCTGAAAGGTAAAATTAACCACAAATTTTAAGAACAGGCCCTATGGTTGCCTGAAAGATAATTTACTCGTTTTCTAAAAGTCGTTTCTTTTTTAGCTAAGTTTGAAGAGTTTTAAAATTAGAATTGAATAATGGCAATGAGTAGTAGAGGAACAAAAACAGGAGTATTGCTGATAAATCTTGGAACACCTGATACTCCATCCGTTAGCGATGTAAGAAAATATCTGAGGGAGTTTTTAATGGACCGTCGTGTAATTGATATTCCATATATAAACCGGTTTTTCCTGATTAATTTGATAATCGCACCTTTCCGTGCGCCAAAATCCTCTAAAGTTTATAAGGAGTTATGGGACGAAAAGGGATCGCCACTTTGTTATTATGGTTACGAAGTTAAAAAGTTGTTGCAGGAGCAGTTGGGGAAAAACTATCAGGTGGAAATTGGTATGCGATATCAGAACCCCAGTATTGAATCGGCACTGAATGAGTTTAGAGGAAAAGCATTGGATAAGTTAATCATTATCCCTTTGTTCCCGCAGTATGCCTCTGCCACTACAGGGTCTGCCATTGAAAAAACGATGGAGATTTTATCTAAGTGGGAGATTATTCCGGATGTAAAGATTGTTTCCAATTTTCCTAATCATCCTTTATTTATCAAGGCGTTTGCAGAGATTGGAAGGAAGTATATGGAAAAAGAGGACTACGATCACTTTTTGTTCACTTACCATGGGTTGCCGGAGCGGCAAATTGCTAAAGCCTCGATACAAAACTATTGCCAGTTAAATGATAAGTGCTGTTCCAAATACCACGCTAAAAATAAGTATTGTTACAGAGCTCAATGTTATGAAACAACCAGGGCTTTGGTGGCAGAGCTGCAAATTCCGGCCGATAAATATACCATAGCATTTCAATCGAGAATGTTGAAAGATCCCTGGATTAGGCCATACACGGATGATGTGATTAAAGAGCTGGCAAAACAAGGCAAGAAAAAGATATTAACCTTTTCGCCTTCTTTTATAGCAGATTGCCTTGAAACTACTATCGAAGGAGGGGAGGAATATAAAGAGTTGTTTAAACAATGTGGAGGAGAACGCTGGCAGTTGGTGGAAAGTTTGAATACTCATGAGACATGGATCGAATGCCTGAAAGATATGGTGTTAAGTAATTGTAATGAAGTGGTAGAAAGCTATAAATAATTTTATAGGCTAGTCGACAGGTTTTCAAGATAGCTTATGGTTATCAAAATCTGATTTTTTTATTGCTCTTTAGTAAAATTTCCATAATTAGATGTTCCAGGCGGGAGATGTCTGTGTCAATATATTATGGAATTATAGAACCATCCTCCTGTACTTAAACAATCAATCTGTTTATTGGTTTTTACTGTCCTTCCTTTTTGATGTTAACTTGAAAAGGGTAATGAGTTATTGGATTTGTGATATTTTATAAGGAAAGCTAAAGCCTCGATTTAATGGTATGAAATTGGAAAAGAGCAAGTCGTTATTTACCTATTACTCTCTTCCTATAGGGTTTTTCCTGTTAATATTTTTAACCACGATATATGCTTACCATCAAACCAAAAAAAGAGGGCTGTTATTAAAAAGACAGGCTTTTGAGTTTAGAACTCAGCTTGCTAAATCTGCCATTGAAAGAAGGTTTTTACAAAACACACAACTTTTAAGAGGTGCTAAAGGTTTTTTTGAGTCCACGCAAACGGTTACCCGTCAAGAGTGGTATAGATATATTAAAACTCTGCAATTGGACAAAATGTATCCGGGGATACAAGGTACGGGTTTTGCCCAAATGGTGAAGTCCGGGGAGGTAAAAGCACATATTGAAGCCATAAGAAGTGAAGGGTTCCCGGATTATACAATTACTCCGGCGGGTGAAAGGCCTATTTATATACCAATAATTTTTCTTGAACCTTTTGAAGGAAGAAACTTAAGTGCATTTGGTTTTGATATGTATAGTGACTCTATTCGAAGAGAAGCAATGGATAAAGCATGGGTTACCGGAGAACCTGCCCTTTCCGGGAAATTAACCCTGGTACAAGAGATTACCGAAGTTAAACAACCCGGCTTTTTATTGTATTTGCCGGTCTATAATACCAAAACGGAATCACTCACTGTTTCGGAACGATTATCCAACCTGGTAGGATTTGTTTATAATCCTTTCAGGGCTTATGATTTAATGTCCGGGATTTTTCAAGACCACTACCCCGATCTTGATATTGAGATCTATGATGGTGTAATAAAAAAGGAGAATTTATTGTACGACAAGGAACATTCGGTATCCTGCTTAACAACCAAAGATTTGCAAACATCGTCGGAAGTATATTTAGCACAGAGGAAATGGACTATTTGTTTTGCGGCAACTCCGGGTTTTGGTGCTTCTCCGGATGATGATTTGCCAAAAGTGATTTTAGCTGGGGGGACCATAATAGGGT
>DATCKK010000662.1:0-3907 GCA_036562325.1 Cytophagaceae bacterium
ACTAATGCCAGTATCCGCACTACCACTGCATCTACAATTATAAACGGTGGCACAAAGGAAAATATATTACCCACCAAAGCTACAGCCATAATCAATATGCGGTTATTACCGGGTGATACGGTAGAAAAAGCAATAGAACATATTAAAAAATCAGTTAAAGATAATACCATAAAAGTTTCGGCTCTTCCTTACGGATATAATGCAACTCCTGTCTCTCCTACCAATACCAAACAGTTCGAGTTAATGCAAAAAACCATAAAAGAAATATTCCCTTCTGCCTTGTCTGCACCGTATTTAGTACTCGGCACAACAGATGCACGGTTTTACACAGCTCTTTCCAAAAACGTTTATCGTTTTCTTCCAGTGCATATAGACAAAGATGATTTAAACAGAATACACGGGAAAGATGAAAGAGTAAGTATAGAAAATTACAAACAATTGATTCGCTTTTACATACAGTTTATAAAAAACTTCAACAAATAATCTCTATCTGAGACAAAGAAGATTAACCAGAATGCTCAAAGAATAGACAGGTATTTAATCATTCTATTCACCAGACTTCTTTATTATAACCGGCGATGTTGCTCTTCTATCTTCCCGTTGCTTTCTCTTCCCTATTTCATCTGCTAATCTTAGATATCCCGGACTTTCAGTGCCACACCACTTATCCCAAAAGGTAAAATACAATCCAAAGTTATAATTGAATTGTGAATGATGTAAACCATGATGAGTAGCACCAATCAACCACCTGCCTAACCAATGTTTTTCAAACCCTGCCGGATATATCTCAATATTCAAATGATTAATAACACTGGAAATGGTCATTATGGTGAGATACACAATAAATGCATATGGATGCACCGGTACAACGAACAATAAAACAGGTAGAATCAAAGCCTCAATAATGCTTTCCAGCGGATGAAAAGAAAAAGCTGCCCAGGGCGAAGTAACTACACTTTCATGATGGACTTTATGAATGACTTTAAATAATCGTGGATGATGCATTAACCGATGTGTCCAGTAGAAATAGGTTTCATGAAGGATAGCCATGATAACAATACTACCAATAAAATAAGTAACACCATAATCCCAAACATCTTCATACATAGCGGTATAGCCTTTTTGCCAGGCAATACCAACTAAAGAACCGGTAACTGAAAATACAATTGTCGTCCCTGTAGACCATTTTACTTCTCTCAAATATTGCCCTGGTTTATGGCTTCTTGTATTTACTTTTTTCCACTCCCGGCTGCTGTTTTTACTTTTATAAAACAGGTAGAAAAAACCTCCCACGACCAAAAAATACCTGGCCATTATCATTATAAAGATGATTATAGTACTGATTATAAATACAATGGGATCGGTCAAATCATATTCAGGCATAAAAATATAACTAACAGCCAAATTCTTTGTTTTTCTCTAATACCTGTTCATTAGCTTAAATTATTTTTTGAGTTAGCCTGATAAAAAAGTAATTTGCACAGTTATAAATCCATTAAAGAACTTCTTATTACAGAAAAAATGAGTACGGACACGATAAAGATTGAATTGACCCTGGAAGAGTATGAAAAACTGGCACAGCTTTCTTATATAGGAAATTGGGTAGTAAATTCTCACCGTTTTGAACCCATGGAGGATTATGAAGAACTTGTACAAAAAGTATATTCTTATTCCCAGCAATTACAATTAGAAGATATTATTGAATACGATGAAGAGTTGGAGAAATTCTTCCCTACTGAAGATTTTGAGACGGAAACCAAAGAGTTAATTCAGGATTATGATTCGTATACATTGTGGGAAGAGTTAGCCTATATATTGGCCGAACGAGATTTCTTCAGAACATTCAGCAATGAACAGATTGAGCAGATGAAACCGGAAGAAATATTCTATGAGCAGGACAATATAGCCCATAGTTATATTAATGAATTTTATGAAAACGGAATAGAGAATGTCCTTGTTTTAAAGAGTTTTTTAAAAAATTAATAAATTAAAATAACAGGGATAATATCAGGAAAAACTATCCCTGTTATTAAAGTTTTACAAACCTTATCTGATTTATCAACCCGCTCATTTCCCTTACTTCAACTATATACATCCCCGGAGATAATTTGCTCACATCAAATATTCTTTGAATCTCCGTACTTCCGGTACTCAACTCTATCGAATAGCTTTTTCCAAGCATATCTTTAAAAGTAATTTCCTGCACTTCGACAGATGGAATTGTTAAAGTTAACACATCTTTAACAGGATTGGGATAAACAGACAGAAAATGGCTGTTAGAATTTCCGAACAGGACAGATATACTCTGAGTATACACGAAAGCCCCATCAAGATCCATTTGCTTTAATCGGTAATAATTTATTCCATCATAAGGGTTATAATCTTTCCATTCGTAACCTCTGAATTCGCTGCTGTTTCCCGCAGAAGGTATGTGCCCCAATGCTTCCCACGCCAATCCATCCCGGCTTCTTTCAACAATAAATTCAAAAGAATTATATTCGGAAGAAGTAATCCAGTTTAACTGAATGAATTGGCCTCTGTTTTTCCCAACAAAGCTGGTTAAAGATACTGGAAGCTGACTTTCACAAACCTTGTATACAATAACAGTATCATCAGGCACATTAAATGTCTGCCCGTCAGTAAAGTTCACCGTTCTCGGGCCTTTCCCTCTTGGCATGTACACCATATAATGTTTACAGGTATCTTTTCGGAATACGCTAAACCCGGTGATATCTGCCTGCACCGTATTATCATATACTCCGACACTATCAAACGTATGAACCCACTGATACAATTGAGGTATGTCGCCATTTACATGAGAGAACACCGGATTAATCCATTGTTCAGTGACAGCATAAGTTGCAAAGGCGTTTTTAGCTGCTTCACCATCAAAGCCTGCGTGTAAATAATTATAATGGTATCCGTGCTCATCCCAAGCTGGATACCCTCCTCCCGGCAAATGATTGTACATAGTTCTGACCCTTACCGAATCCCAAACCATCCAGAGGGTTCCTGCTGTTTCAGGCAAAATAACTATCGAGTGTTTCCAACGATTATCGGCAGAAAAGAAAGTAGCATAACTACCTCCCCGGTCTCTTAAAATAGTCACATGGTGCTGAGGGTAAGTTCCCCCCTGCCAGTTATAATTTATATCCTCATCTACATCGAACCAATACAATTTGGCAGCTTCTGATTCAGTGATATACAATAATGCCCCCAAATCTCTGATATTAGTATTGCCGGTGGTTTCTCCCCATAAGAATGTCCCATAGGCAAAAGTAAGAGCTTCCGATACTGATTCCTGATTGGTAGCAGCAGGATCTGCCCATGAGTGTCCGGCATAGGGATCAAAAAAACGTAAATATGGAAACCAACCTATATTTCCGGGAGGAGGAGACATATCTTTTCTATAATCGTTAATTTGACGTATGACAGTTTCTACCATAGCTCCATATTGCGCCGCCCACGCAGGCCTGTACCTCGCAAGTATAGCGGCACCATAAATCATATAGGCAATATGGAAATGCTGGTCAATAAACTCACCGGATGAAGTAAATCCATTAGGATAGTGAGCCAGGAAATTAAAGTCATTACTATAAACAAAAATTGCCCAATCTTCCGTAACCGGCGATGTAAACCAATTGGTTAACCTGGACTCAAGTGCATTCAATGCTTTATTTTTTGCAGCCGTATGCCCTATCTGACTGGCTATCTGGGCAATTGTCCCCAGCTCAACAAGTTCATCTTTATTATATCCGTCATCTGGAGCTTCCACTATATTTAAAGGGTCCAAAAAATTATCAATATATGTCCTCATTTGAGCTTCATCATATGTATGTGCGACTCCCAAATTGGGTAATAAACCGTAATGGGTCATTACTGTTGAAAAATTATTGGTAGCCAAAAC
>DATCKK010000233.1:0-3974 GCA_036562325.1 Cytophagaceae bacterium
CATTTAAATCTTCTTTTAATTCTTTTTCAGAAGTAGTATTCACATCAAAAAGATAAATGATAAGTGAAGCCTGTTTCATCTTCTGACGCGTTCTTTCTATTCCCATTGCTTCAAGCTTATCTACGGTTTCCCGAAGGCCTGCCGTGTCGATGAAACGGAAAGTAATTCCATTCACAGAGATTTCATCTTCAATAAAATCTCTGGTTGTACCTGGTATGTCTGATACTAATGCTTTTTCTTCGTTTAACAAAGCATTAAGCAGGGTAGATTTACCCGCATTGGGTTTACCGGCTATTACGGTAGGTACTCCGTTTTTAATTACATTACCCAGATCAAATGACTTGATTAGTCCGTCGATCATTCTTTTAATTTCATAAATCAACAACTTGAGCTGTTCCCTGTCGGCGAACTCAACATCTTCTTCACTGAAGTCAAGCTCCAGTTCAATCATGGAGGCAAAGTGAATCAGCTTTTCCCTAAGATGCTTTATCTCTAAGGAAAAACCGCCTCGCATTTGGGTTAATGCAGCCTGGTGTGCAGCTTCGGAATCAGCAGCGATAAGGTCTGCAATAGCCTCAGCCTGTGCCAGGTCAAATTTACCGTTAAGAAATGCTCTTTGAGTAAATTCACCGGGCCTGGCCGATCTTGCGCCTTTTCTTATTAGTAGTTGAAGAATTTGCTTAACTATAAATGGAGAACCATGGCAGGATATTTCTACTACATGTTCTTTGGTAAAAGATTTGGGGGCAATGAATACGGTCACCAATACTTCGTCCAATATTTTGTCTTCGTCTTTGATCGTTCCAAAATGAACGGTATGGGTGGGAACCTGAGTAAGGTCTTTGCCTTTGAATACCTGATTTACAATTTCTAATGCTTTTGGGCCGGATACCCTTATAACAGCAATGGCACCTGTTCCCTGTGCGGTAGCAAGTGCCACGATCGTATCCTGGCTCGTCAATGGGTCTGATTTCACTTTTGTTATTCCTTCGTCGAATTAGTTATGTTATCACTGGCACTAGCCTGAAATTTCTCCCAGGACGTAGTTTTATAATGGTCTTCTCCAAAATAGCGTAATACCTTGTTCAGCATCTCTGCCTCCAGATATCCGGGTATAGCCTGAAGCATGGTTTGATCATTTTCCAGGTATACCGTAGTAGGGTAGCCGGTAGCTCCGAACACATTGAGCGCCAACTCCTGCTCCGTCATTTGTTTACCTTTGTAGGTTACCTTTTTTTGACTTTCAGCGTTTACTTTTACCGGATAATAATACTGATTAATGTATTTTCCAACATTATCATCTTTTAAAGTAGTCCTGTCCATTCTTTTACACCACCCACACCAGTCTGTATAGACGTCTATAAAGATCTTTCTTGGCTCTTTTTCTGACAGTTTTATCGCTTCATCGTAAGAAAGCCATTTAATATCTGAAGATACTTTGTCTTTAGAAGTTTTTCGCAAATCCTGTGCAACTTTCTCCGGTTGTGACGTATTGTCAGTGGTAGCTATTTCAGATGTTGTTGTTTGTTTTCCGGATGTAGAAGTTTCCCTGGAACAGGAAGAAAAAATCAATCCTGATACAGCTATATATAGAAATATGTTTCTCATAAATTTCATTTTATAAAATAACGGAAACGGGAAACTCTTTGTTCTTGGGAATTGTTAATTGTCAGATTTTTGCATTGGACTTTATTGAATTAGAGCCTCTTTACCTGACGAATGTGCAAATTTTTTCGTTAAAATTCCAGTTTTAGGGGCAAACAATAGAGCCAGGCCAAATTCTAATCCGACTACTGTAGACATAGCCCCGGATATGGATCCGTCTAACAGGCCTGCCAAAAAATACCCTCCAACTGCTGCTATGATGCCAGTAATTGCTGTCAGATAGAGCATAACAGGCAGCTTTTCAGTCAAAAGATATGCTGTTGCCGGTGGTGCCACCAAAAAAGCCACTACAAGTATAGCGCCGACTGATTCAAACGCCGCTACGGTTGTAAAACTTACCATGGCCATTAAAAAATAGTGCCATAATACAGTGGATATACCGATAGCAGCGGCATAAGCCGGGTCAAATGTGGTAATAAATAGTTGTTTATAAAATAACAGGATGAAGGCAATATTTAAAATCAATACGATTCCCATTACCCATATAGATTCAGGCTCAAACGGCACATAAGCTATTTCTCCATACAATACACAATCCTGATCAAGATCGATGTTTCCAGCATAATAGGAGATAAGAATTACTCCAAGGGCAAATAACCAGGTGAAGGTAACACCTATAGAAGCATCTTCCTGTAAACGTGCTTTTTTATGAAAAAACTCAATAAGCACAGTGGTTAAAATTCCTATCAGGCCGGCACCTAAAAGCATAAGTACCGACTCTCTGCTACCTGTAATCAAATACGTTACTACGATGCCTGGCAACACAGCATGGGAGATGGCATCACCTACCATTGCCATTTTTCTTAAGACCAAAAAGCATCCTAATAAGCCGCAGGAAACAGCGACAAGGCAACCCATTAATATTATTAGTACATCATTCATTTATAATGTTGAATTAATAATTAGGAATTTTGAGTATTAAATTAACCAGAGAAAGAAAGTGTTATAAAAACTATTGACATCCAATTTCATAAAGATTTTAATTTATCAATTTTAGACATTGTCTGTCTTTCTTTGGTTGTTTTAATAATATAATCCTCACAACTTCTCAGTATCTTTTATATGCTCTTGATAATATCTTTAAACTAAATTAGTTCTTTATAAAGGAAGCAGCTTGTTGATTTTTATTTCATTCATAATTTGAAACTCATAATTCAAAATTATTAAACATCCCTATAGGGAATTGTAGAATCATGAGGATCGACCTTTGGATATTGCAACAGCTCTTCCAGTTTCTTTTCTAATTCTGGAGTCAGGATATGCTCTATGTTTTCAGCATCTTCGTGAACATGGTCTGGAGCGATGTTTACATATTGCGTTAAATACATTTCCCATAACCGGTGGATTTTGGTTACTCGCTGTCCTTTATATTTTCCTTCCTCTGTTAAAATATATTTTCCATCAGCTTCTTTGTTTAAGTAGCCTTGTTTAACTAACCGACGCAATCCTTTCATTAATTTGGCTACCATCATTTTTCTTTTGGCTAGTATATCCTCCAATGACCTTGGTAAGAAGAAGTTTTGGTCTTTTTCTCCCAGTTGGAAGAATGCTTTAAGAATATTCTCTTCCAATATATTTTGAGCATGTTTTCTCTGCTTCCACCATTTGGCAGCAATACCTTTTTTCGGCCCAAACATAAAGGAGCCTATAGCTATCATGGATATGATAATTACGATCCATGGGCCTGTTGGCATATCCTCATTAAGATAAGACACATAAGCTCCGGAAATACCTGAAAGAGCCGCCAGAACTGCTGCCAGAATGATCATTACTTTAAGTTTATCGGTCCAGTATCTTGCAGCGGCTGCCGGAGTTATCAGCATGGCAGACATAAGAACCACGCCTACGGCTTGAATGCCAACAACGATGGATAACACGGTAAGGCTGGTAAGGGCCAGTTCAATTCGTTTTACCGGAAAACCTATCACCTGGGCATAAGCACGGTCAAATGAAATCAGTGTAAATTCTTTGTAAAACAGGAAAGTTAGAGCTATTACCAGTAGCGCTACGATTCCGAAAACATAGACATCACTTTGAACCATAGAAGCTGCTTTGCCAAACAAAAAACTGTCAAGCCCCGATTGTTCCGCATTACCAGAATGTTGAATATAGGTTAACAACAAAATACCTACACCGAAGAATACAGAAAGGATAATACCAATAGCGGTATCTTCTTTGATTTTGGATTTCCCGGTTATGTAATCTATTGCCGTGATGGAGATCCAACCCGTCAGAAAGCTTCCTATTAAAAGTAAAACAGGATTTTTATTCCCGGAAAGTATAAAAGCCAGGCAAACTCCCGGTAATAC
>DATCKK010000242.1:0-2869 GCA_036562325.1 Cytophagaceae bacterium
GAACAGGAGCCACCCCTTCGGCAGGACTGGTTGCTGCAACATCGGGAAGCTCTCAGACAACTACGTCGTCAGGTGAAGGTGCCAGATTCTATTCTCCTTTAGTTTTGAATATTGCTGCCAGTGAAGGAATCAGCATGGCAGAACTGGAAAACATCCCGGGCACAGGAAACGAGGGAAGAGTTACAAAAAGAGACATTTTGCAATATGTAAGCAATAAAAAAGAAGGAAAAATTACGCCAACCGTCTCGGCCGCAGCGCAACCAGCTGCACCTAAGCAGGAGGCAATGAGAAATGAGGTGGCCGTAATCAGCGACAGGTCCGGTTCTGACAATACCAATTCAATAACCACCTATTCCGGAAATGTGGAGGTGGTTGAGATGGACAGAATGCGGAAGCTGATTGCGAAGTATATGGTGGAAAGCAAGCAGACCAGCGCACATGTTACGAGCTTTTCTGAATGCGATGTGACCAATATGGTAATGTGGAGAGAAAGGGTGAAGAAGGAATTTGAGAAGAGAGAAGGTGAAAAAATCACGTTTACTCCGCTGTTTATTGAAGCTGTGGTAAGATGCCTGAAGAAATTCCCCTGGCTGAACAGCTCAATCGAGGGGGATAAGATTATTATCAAGAAGGATTATAATATTGGCATGGCCACTGCCCTTCCTAACGGGAACCTGATTGTTCCGGTAATTAAAAATGCCGATCAGCTGAATCTGGTTGGACTCACCCGTCAGGTAAACGGACTGGCAAATGCAGCGCGGAATAATAAGCTGAAGCCTGATGATACTACGGGAGGAACTTTTACATTGACCAATGTAGGAACATTCGGATCTATAATGGGTACTCCGATTATCAATCAGCCACAGGTGGCGATCCTGGCCGTTGGTGCAATTAAGAAGCGTCCGGTTGTGGTTGAAACTCCTCAGGGAGATTCAATTGCTATCCGTCACATGATGTATTTGTCTTTGTCGTACGACCACAGAATTATCGATGGATCACTCGGTTCAACATTCCTGAATGCAGTTACGAAGGAGTTGGAGAATTTCAATAGCGACAGAGAATGGTAGGATGCTGAAGAGATAGTTAGCGGTTTTAATAATTATAGAATAGCCCCGTGAGGGGCTATTTTGTTATAAATTCCGTTATTATTCTTTCCATTCTTATTCTCGTTATTTTTATTATCGCCAATAAGACTGAAAGTAGTCAAGCTTTTTGTTTTTATTCATTATGTTTTGCCATTTTGATGTATCAAGAATTAGATAGTTATATCCGAAAAAGTTTCTTTCGCTACCAGATTCAAAAACGGTCAATTTGTCTAATACTGCTATTTACTTGTCCATTTGTATAAACTGTCGCTTGTATTGACGTGCCAGGGTGTCTAGCAGATCCAATCTTAATAATGCCTGACAGATTACTGTAGTAGACTGCTTTCTGGGTGGAATTAGTTGCGTATTGCTCAATACAAAAACCCGAACAACCATAATGGAATTTTAGAAGAGTGGCCGTACTCAATATCATCTGCAGCAACAAACGAGTTCTTCACATTTTTTATCTGTTTGAAATCCTTATCCTTACCTCCAATCTCAAATAAATATTTCTCATCCACTAAGAAATCACCTCGATCTGGGTAAGTTATTTCATGATGATATGACAATTGATTATTAAAGAACGTTTCCCTCGCATTGCCTATGTTGGCATCGCCCAACACGTACGCCAGATTGGTGTTCTCCAAATATATTTTGTTTGGCTTCTGCAGTTTGCTGATTCCTCCGGCCGGCTTGAATAAATTTTTTGTCAGACCTATTTCATCAAGATAATGCAGATAGGTTAAAAGAGTAGCCCTGTTGATTCCTATCCTGTCGCTGATATTGCTTACATTGGGAATAAAAGGTGCCGACTCTGCAATGATTAATAATAACTGTTTTATTTTGGAGATATATGCCAAATCTACTTTTCGTAAAAGTGGTAATTCTATCTCCAACATCATATTGATTACCTCCTCCAATCTCGTTGAATACAACTCCGGCACTTCCTGATAAAACGGGTAATAACCTGATTTTAAATAAACCGGAAAATGTTGCAATGGACGAACCTCCCTTAATAAATCGGGAACGATTTCAGTATGGCGGGTAAGAATTTCCTTTAAAGAAAAGCCCGGAAAAGTCTTACCCAATTCAAAAGAAATATACTCTCGAAAAGAGAGTCCTTGCATATGGTACATCACTGCTCTTCTGCTGAGATCTGATCTTGCGTTCAAAATTTCAAGCAGTGAAGATCCGGTAAAAACGATTTTTAATTCCGGATAATCATCGTAAATATTTTTAAGTTCCTGTGACCAATTCCCATACTTATGCACCTCATCTATAAATAACCACTTCCCCCCCCTTTTTGCAAAAGCATCTGCCAACTCAACCAGCGTATTGCGATTGAACCAAAGGTCGTCGAGACTAACATACAGGCTGGAGTTTAAATCTCCCTGCAGTCTGAACTTGGCAAATTGTAAGAGAAGAGTTGTTTTCCCAACTCCTTTTGCCCCCTTAATACCTATCAGTCGGGCTTTCCAGTTGATCTCATCAATTAAACTTCTGCGGAATTCCTGATTAAGCAAGCTTAACTTCTTCGCGTATTTTTCTATTAGCACGTCCATTTGTTTACTATGATAAACAATATTATGAAATTTTGTTTACTGTGACAAACAAATTAGTGTCTTTTTTAAAATTTTCATGCAACAAATTGCCATTTTGTTTACTCTACTAAACATTTTTAGTATATTTTTGTATACTATGGAAAACAATTTAGTGGATTGCGAAGGTCAGTGAGTACTGAAACAAAAAAGCTGCGGGATTTCTCCCGCAGATCTGTTTAAATC
>DATCKK010000245.1:0-4179 GCA_036562325.1 Cytophagaceae bacterium
CTTATGAAGAGTTAAGAGTTTATGCCCGAAACAATAGATGGAATACTGCCCCGGTAAGCATTGCTGTTGGATCAGGGTTGGGATTAGGATATCCCGGATATGGATGGGATAGCTACTATGGTTATCCCGGTTCTTACTATCCTTATGGTTCCAATAACTATACAACAGTATCGAAAGTCGTTTATTTTAATTCCCTGTTAGATACAACTAATCTGGAGCATGTCGATGGGTTGCCTCCGAAATCATTACTTGAAAAAGTAAATGATTACGAAGACAATGCTTTCAGATACAGTATACCAGACCTGCTAACTGTTCAGTCTTATAAATATGGAATGGTATTAGGCTATTATTTGAAGAATCAAGGGAAATATCAGTTAGTGGAATTTAGGAAATAAGAAATGATTTTTTAGTTGGAGTAGTTAGATACTAAAAAGCCATATCCGGTTTGATACTAACTACTCAACTACAAATTTAAATCGTCTTTGGATACCTTTTGCTGAATATCCAGTTTTACTTTTTTAGGAACTCCCATCGCTTTTACCTTCACCTCTCCTTTTACATTTACCAGTGCAGAATTGGTGAATAATAGCGTTGGTACCAGTTTCGCTACCTGAGCCATATCGGCTTTCAGATTAAAAGTGTAAGTCTTGTCTGAGTTTTTAGGGATTACGATTCTTTTTTCTTCAATGGTTATCTTACCCATTTCCTTTTTATTTACCAGGGCTAATAAATCATAATCACTTACTTTGATTTTAAATTTATTAGGGTTTTTAACTTTCAGTTTTACCTGAACGTTAGCGTAGGCGCCTGTCTGTTCTGTTATATTTACCGACTCTATTTCCGTAAGCTCCAATGGTTTTAGATTTAAACAGGAACTCATCAGGACCGGAAATATAAGCGCGATTAATAGATTCTTTATTTTCATTTTTCGATTTTTCGTTCAGCGTAATACTGAGATTTATATTAAATGTCAAATGCTTAAACTTATAATTATGTGCCTAAGTTCCTTAGGTTTTAACCATATTTAAAAAACTTAATGGCAGCTAACCCTTACACTTTTAGAGTGTCCAACCTACAAACATTATTCCACAAGTACAAAAGCTCCCCGGGCTGAAGAACCTTGCTTTGATTATAGTTCCAGCGTGTACTTTTTAAAAGCTTTTTATATCAATTGGTCCAGGCATATGTTCACCTGTTCTGTGAGATTGACAAACAAGGCCCTGTCTATTTCCCGAAGTTCTTGTGGATTGAAGCTCTTTTTTCTTTGTAATTTCTCTGCCTATTTGTAGGAACCTTATTCTTATTAGATTTTTAAATATGTCTAACTCCATTCGGAAATTTTAAAAATGGTAAAACATTACGCTCCCATCAATTTTAGAGTAAAAAACTTAAAGAAATATGTCTTGGGGCCTGTTATTCTACAAGTACGAATGCTCCCCAGAAGTAAGGATCTTTGAATTTAGACTTAAGTTCTAATTGTGCCGATTTGAACGCTTTCTGTTTATCATTATGAAGAAGATAATTTTTATAGAAAGAAGACATCAGCTGTTGGGTGGCATCATCATTCACTTTCCATAAACTCATAATAATAGACTTTGCTCCTGCTACCTGAAAAGCACGTTGTAGTCCATATACTCCTTCCCCATTTTTTACATCGCCTAATCCTGTTTCGCAGGCGCTTAACACCACCAACTCAGTATTATCCAATAATAAGTTCATGAGTTCATAAGCTGTCAGGATTCCGTTTTCGGAAGTACCTTCAATAGCTTTCTCTGCCCCGGCAAGCATAAGTCCTGCTCGAAGCAGAGGGTTTTCTTTGGATTTGGCCAGTTCGATTCCAAATACTTTTTCGTTTTCTGCACCTTCCACCTCTTTAATGAAAAAGCCATGAGTGGCTATATGTAAAATCCGTGGCGCATTAATACTTTTAACTTTTTCTTCGTTGGCTTCTGCTCCAGTATAAACGGTAGTTTTATAAGACTTTGAAGCGAGCATCTTTTTTAGTGCTTCAATTTCCGCTTTTGTTCCCGGTAACGGGGTGATGGTCCCTTTATTGCCATAGTCCGGAAACCCGACCAACGTAGCTGTTAATGCTGTTGATTGGTTAGTTGTAGATTTCAATCCGATTATTTCTTTGGAGTTAGTAACCAGAACAACATTCTTTACATCTACTAAAAATCTTCCGTCCGGCAGGGTTAAAGTATTCAGGTTAATCTGGTTGTACACACCATCCGGAGAAACATATATTGTTTTTTTATTACTGATGGAATTCTCAACTTTCTTCCAATACTGCTGGTAGGAATGTTCGTCTTTTACTTTCTGGCGAATGGCATTTTTATAATAAGCGAAATACCGCTTTTCTAATTGGTTTCCATTTTCTAATAAAATCAGTTCCGGCTCCGGCCTGTCGCTTGTTAGTACTAAAGTAGCATACCATACAGTGTCGGTAAATATTTTATTGAATTTATGTAGTTGAATTATTTCTACCACAGCTTCCTGTGGTCCTAACTTTTTGCGAATCTCTTCATAGCTTATTTTTTCCGGAATGTATCCGCTGGAAAACAATTGCGATTTGCTCGACAAAGCTTTTTCTTTAGCATTGGCTGCTTTTTCGAGAGAGTCAAGATTTATTTTTTCTTCTTGCAGCTCCGCTTTTGACAAAGTATATAGTCTTGCCAGGTTTTCTTTATCATCAAGCCAGGATAAATACTCTTTAATTAATTGTTGATCTCCGCTTGATAAGATTTGATTTTTTACTTTATTCGTGGCGTTTAACAAAAGAGCTTTGGTAGCCAACTGGTAGTTAAACATTTTACCCGCTACTGTTGGATCTTCCTTATAAGCTTCGGATGCGAAAGCATTAAATCGTTGAAACTTCGGCCTTACTTTGTCCCAGAACTTGGTTTTTTCGGCCTCACTCATGGGGGCAAAATATAAATTAATCTGTTCGGATACTTTGGTTAAAACCTGGTCAAAATATAGGGAGCTTTCCTGCAGTTGCCCTTTCTGCCAATAAAGAAGCGCCATATTTTCAAGGGCATTTACATATTCAGGATGGTTTTCGCCTAAGGTTTCTTTTCTGATTTGAAGAGTTTGTTTCAAATATGTTTCTGCTTCGTCCAGTCTGTCCGATACCCGGTAAAAGTTACCCAGGTTGCTGATTGTAGAGGCATAGGACGGATGGTTTTCCCCAAACTTCTTTTTATAGATCCCCATTGCTTTTTTTAGTAAAGTCTCTACTTCACCTTGTTTATTCATGAGCATATACAGGGAGGCCAGGTTGTTTAACAGGTGGGCGTAGTCAGGGTGATTGGTTCCAAGTTTACGTTCCTTTATTTTAATGGCCTTTTGGTAAATATCATCAGCTTCCGGATACTTCCCCATTTCCTGATACAGTAGCGCAAGATTAACCATAAGGCGCACGTAATTGGTGGATTTCTCTTTCAGGGTCTCTCCAGCAACTGTAATTGCTTCCTTTAGAATGGGTTCTGCTGCATTGAGCCTTCCCATTGCCTGAAAGAGCATGGCCAGATTGTTTAATGATATGGCGTAAGGAACACTTTTTTTCCCAAGGGTTTGCTCATTGACAGCAACGGTTTTGCTTAATAGTTGTTCGGCTTCATTGTATCGCCCCATGTCCTTATACAGAACACCTATATTATTAATAGAAGAAGCGTAAATGGAATTTTCTTCCTGTTTAAAGATTTCTTTTCTGAGGTTAAGAGCTTTGAGTGTAAATTCTTCAGCGGTAGCATATCTTCCTGTGGTATGATATAAAAGCCCAAGGTTGCTGATGACCTGAGCATATAGTGGAGAGGCGGTTTGTCCTTCTTCTTCGTAAATTTTTTTCGCTTTATTAAAAGAAGCCTCCGCAGCATGAAAACGGCCGGATGCATATAGCATTTCCCCTGCATCGTTTAGGTTGGCTGCATTTTCCAATGGGGTGTTGTCTTCACTGTCGGTGCTTTTGAGAACTTCCAGAAAAAGTTTTTTATGCTTTTGATACCTTTCTTCAGACTCAAAAAGGCCGGCATTATCACTTAAGGAAACAGCATAATTAAAACTGGCTTCGTCATATTCTTTCCTTGACTCGGACAATTCTTTTAAAACAGCCCCTTTAATTTTATCCAGCGCACCGGTTGATTGAATTGTATTAAATATATCTTTCCCTTTCCTAAA
>DATCKK010000256.1:0-1693 GCA_036562325.1 Cytophagaceae bacterium
GAAGAGCATCAGGATACTTTATCCTTAATGGAGTATGTAAAATATGACTTTGCCTACATGTTTGCCTATTCTGAAAGGCCAGGTACACTAGCCCATAAAAAGTTTGCCGACGATGTTCCTGAGGAGGTTAAGAAAAGAAGGTTGAATGAAATAATCGACTTGCAACAAAAACACTCGCTGGAAAGAAATCAGAAGGCAGTAGGAAAAATACATAAAGTATTGATAGAAGGTCCTTCTAAAAGGTCAGAGGAATATTTAAAAGGAAGGAATTCTCAAAATACAGTGGTTATATTCCCGAAAAAAAATTATAAAAAAGGGGATTATGTTAATGTGTTGGTAAAAGAATGTACTCCGGCAACTTTGTTCGGTGAAGTAGTAGATTAAGAGATTAGCCAGGTTTCAACTAAACTATTTTAAGGAGTAAAGAATTTGCCATGAGAGTTGATGCAGAAATTTTAAATATAAAACAGCGATTCGGGATTATCGGTAATTCCCCCGCACTCAACCATGCAATACAGGTTGCAGTGCAGGTAGCTCCTACGGATATGACTGTCCTGATTACCGGAGAAAGCGGTAGTGGTAAAGAATCCTTTTCCAAAATCATCCACAACCTGAGCGCAAGAAAACACGGACAATTTATAGCCATTAACTGCGGAGCTATTCCCGAAGGTACAATTGATTCCGAATTATTCGGACACGAAAAAGGATCTTTTACAGGTGCCCACGAAGCACGTAAAGGCTATTTTGAAGTAACCAACGGAGGTACCATATTTTTAGACGAAATCGGTGAAATGCCCTTAGGTACTCAGGCAAGATTACTAAGGGTTTTGGAAAACGGTGAATTCATAAAAGTTGGTTCTTCAAAGGTTCAGAAAACGGATGTGCGTGTAGTAGCCGCTACCAACGTCAATTTATTTGATGCGGTTCAAAAAGGAAAATTCAGAGAAGATCTTTATTACAGGTTAAATACAGTACCGATATATGTACCTCCTTTAAGAGAGCGGGGTTCTGATGTGGAATTATTGTTCCGAAAGTTTGCCTCCGACTTTGCAGACAAATATAGAGTTCAACCCATTCGGCTTACCGAAGATGCCAAAGAAGCCTTAATGAGATTACGATTCCCGGGTAATATACGCCAACTGAAAAACCTGGTGGAACAAATTTCAGTACTGGAAACCAACCGGGAAATAGATCGGGAAACTTTATTGAAATATCAACCGGAAAACTCCTCAGTTCCTGCACTATACAAAGAAAGCCAGAAAGATGACTTTTCAGAAAGAGATATTTTATATAAAATCCTTTTTGAAATGAAAAAAGACATGCACGAACTGAAAAAGCTTGTCTTTGAGGTACTGCAACATGAAAACTATGGCAGAGAAGTACTACAGAGACATGAAGAGTTATTTCACAGCCTGAAGAATGATATAGTGTCTGAGGAAGAACTAACTAATAAGTTTGTTATAAAACCGGTAGAATCCAATAAACCTATTGTAATTAACAATAAGATAGAAGACATTACACCTGAAAATGAAGAGGAGTCTCTTTCGTTGGAAGACAAAGAAAAAGAGATGATCATTAAGGCGTTAAAGAAAAATAATAATAAAAGAAAATACGCAGCCCAGGATCTCGGGATTTCGGAACGTACCTTGTATAGAAAAATCAAACAATACGAAATAGACGAGTAATAGATAAT
>DATCKK010000273.1:0-4597 GCA_036562325.1 Cytophagaceae bacterium
AATGTAGTGTTGGATAAATTAGAAAACTCTATTCTTAAAGATCTTTTAGTAGCTGCATATTGTCAGGTAGCGCCTGAAAAACTTGCCAGTCAAATTAAGCCGGAGGAAGAAATATAAATTAAATCTATACCAATAAAAGGACAAATAATAATCCATTCGATTAACGGGTTAGAAGAACATTCTGCAATAGAGAAGTGGAACAGATGCAGTTTCTGCAATTATTGCAAAATGCATAGATAATGAATCGTCAGTCAGGAATACCGGGTGGTGGCAGGTTGTATGCATAATTGAGAAGGGAAAGTTTACTTCCTTTTCAATTCTATTTCAAAATTGCTATTTAGTTTCAGCTTGCCATCTACTTTATTGCCATTAAATAAAAATCCTTTAATCGTTGATGTTTCTTTTCCGGCAAGCAATGCTTTTAAATGAGTCTGACTAAGTTCTTTGCCCAGGTAGGAGATAGGTAGCCTGAACTGACATCCTGCTTTCCATTGAGAACAACCATAAGCTGTTTTACCTTGTAGTATCTCTCCCTGCTTGCATTTGGGACATTTAAGAGTTTCGGGAGCTTGTTCTTCCAGAATAAGATTAAAATCTTTATCCAGTTTAAGTATAGCTTCTACTTCTTTACCATCCTTTTTGAAACCTTTAATAGAAGATGTTTTGCCTTTGCTGATTAATGTTAAGATTTGTTTTTCTGTCAGCTTTTTTCCTAAAAACTCAAAACCTACTTTAAATCCACACCCGTTTCTGAACTCGCTGCAACCAAAAGCAGTATTGCCTTTCAGAATTTTACCTTTTCCGCATTTAGGACATTTGGTTTCCAGTTTAGCTTTATCATCACTTCCTTTCTCTTTTTGTGCCTGCTTCTCTTTCTTATCATTTTCTTTCTTAACTTCTACAATCTCTATCTTCTGATAATTTCTGGTATTTTTAACATGATTTACTATTTCAGTAATCATGGCCTTCATTTCATCCAGGAAGGTGCGGGTTTCATACTTACCTTTCTCAATGTCCCTGAGTTTCTTTTCCCATTGTCCGGTCAGCTCTGCAGACTTCAATAACTCAAAGTTGATCGTCTGTATCAGTTGTATTCCGGTAACGGTTGGTACCAGGTTTTTCTTTTCTTTTTTAATATAATTGCGGCGAAACAAGGTTTCAATAATAGCGGCTCTGGTAGAAGGGCGGCCAATGCCGTTTTCCTTCATCAGCTCTCTTAACTCTTCATCGCCTACTTGTTTGCCTGCGGTTTCCATAGCCCTCAGCAGGGTGGCTTCGGTATAAGGTTTAGGCGGCTTGGTTTGTTTTTCTGCTAATACAGGTTTATGCGGGCCAGACTCTCCCTCATGAAATTCGGGTAGTATCTGATCCTCTTCAGGTTCATCCTCTTTCTTGTCGTCTTTATCTTCCTTTTCTTCTTTATATACCGCACGCCATCCTTCCTCCAGTATTTGTTTTCCTGTTGCTTTAAACTCTGTCTCTTTTACTTTACCGATTACTTCTGTTTTTGATACCTGGCAATCGGGATAAAAAGCAGCTAAGAATCTTCTTGCTATGATGTCGTATACTTCTGCTTCATTGCCGCTTAAATTACTTGCTTTAACATTAGTAGGAATGATAGCATGGTGATCTGTTACCTTTTTATCATCAAATACATTTTTTGATTTGCGTATTGGCTCGTTTAGCAAAGGAGCAGTAAGGTTGCTGTAGGCAGACATGCTTGATAATATCCCTTTAATTTTAGGATACATATCATTAGGAAGATAAGTTGTGTCTACCCGTGGGTAGGTGACGTACTTTTTCTCGTAAAGGCTTTGTACGGTCTTTAAGGTAAGATCTGCAGAATAGCCAAACTTCTTGTTACATTCTACCTGCAGAGAAGTCAGGTCAAACAGTTTAGGAGGACTTTCTTTTCCTTTCTTTTTGGTGAAAGAAATAATGGTGAACAGATCGTTCTGGATGTCCGCTAAAGTTTGTTCGGCCTCTTCTTTGGAAAAATACTTTCCGTTCTTTGCAGAAAAAGTAACATCGCGGTAAATGGTTTTTAATTCCCAGTATGTCTCCGGCTTGAAGTTTTGTATTTCCAGATGCCGGTTGACGATCAGCGCAAGGGTAGGAGTTTGTACGCGTCCTATGGAAAGCACCTGTTTGCCTTCTCCGTATTTGAGTGTGTAAAGACGTGTAGCGTTTATGCCTAGCAGCCAGTCTCCAATAGCTCTGGAACTTCCGGCGGCATATAATAAATCGTACTCTTTACTGTCTTTAAGACTTTTGAATCCTTCTTTAATGGCTTCTTCAGTTAGTGAAGATATCCATAAACGTTTAACGGGCTTTTGACATTTGGTTTTCGCCAGTACCCAACGTTGTATCAATTCTCCTTCCTGCCCGGCGTCACCACAGTTGATAACTTCAGTAGCATTGTTTACCAGTTTTTCTATTGTGCTTAATTGTTTGCTGACACCTTTGTTGTTGATTTCTTTAATGCCGAATTTGGCAGGAAGTATGGGTAAGTGTTGTAATTGCCATCTCTTTAATTTCGGATCATAATCTTCGGGTTCTTTAAGTGTACATAAATGCCCGAAGGTCCAGGTAACCTGGTAGCCATTCCCTTCAAAGTACCCGTCTCTTTTGTTTTTAGCTCCGAGTATTTCAGCTATTTCTCTTGCTACACTTGGTTTCTCTGCAATACAAACTTTCACGATACAGAAGATGGTTCTGGGATTAAATATAGCACATTAATTCATAAATACATATAGTCCACCGCCCGCCAGCGCTCCAGCCAGAGTAGTGATCAGATTTACCAGATCGTTATTCATCCATCGAATACCCTTGATTAATTCCATTTTGCCGGAGGTGTATTCTGTCAACTCATTGGTAGTGGAGTTTTTATACAAAGCCTGGGCTAATGCACCTAAATAGGAATCAAAAAGAAAACCAATGATACCGGCTAACGCTGTTGTCCAGCATAAAAGAAACAGGTTACCTTTAAATGGAGAAATGGCCTGAATGGTTGTAACTCCCGCAATAACAATAAACAGGCTTCCTGCAACTCCACCTGCCATACCCATCAGTGTTACTCCTCCTGAAATTCCTTTGTTAACCGGCTTAAAATTAGTAATCATTACCGGTTGCTTTTTACTTAATCCACCGATTTCAGAAGCCCATGAGTCTGCATTGGCGGCAGCCACACTGCTTATAATGGCGGCGATAAGCGCTTCATGTTGAAAGTACAAATAAAATAACAGGCCGGCCGTAGCAACCCCCAGATTACATAATGCCTGTTTATAGTCTCTGGGGCCTGTTTTGCCAACCACTATATCAAACTCACCTTTCAAAGACTTTTTGTATTTGGTTAACAGGGAAGAGGAGGCAAACATGTAGAACAGAGTAAACAGCAACCCTATTTCTCCTGACCAGATAAACAAACTGCTGATAAGTAGTAAGGCAATAAGGCCACTTGTGGAAATAGCCTTTTTATGGTAAGACACAAGCCCTACCACGATACTGAAAAGCTGGGCTAAAACCGGTAATAGGTATTGACTCATAGGACTTTATTCAGAGATAAACTCCCATTTCTCATATATGGCTCCTTGTCCCAGGTATTCTTTATTATCTCCCAGTAAATTGAATAGCACGACATCTTTAATATAAAAGCGCTTGCCTTCTTTGCTGATTCGTATTCCCTTTTCAAGATAAGTGACTCCTCTGTTGCGCCCTTCTTCCAGTAATTGGTTTCTTCGAGCCTCTTCTATGGGCTCTGCCGATAAACGGGAAGGAAGTTTGGTAAATTCTTCCCAGCTTAATTTCCATAGATTTTGTGCGGTAAGGTTAGCATAATTAAAGATGGGGTCTTTCTCAGTGCCGTGGGATACTACTATGAATGGTGCATAATAAATGGACTTAGATAATTCCAGGTCATTGGTGGCATCTGCAAATAACTGTTTTTTAGTCCAATAATGATAACTGTTAGCTATCAGTTTACAATGTTGAATAACAGCCGGTGATTGCCAGATTGGATTGTTCATTTTCCTTTGTCGTATTTGATTCAAATTTATATACCTGTGGAAAAAAATAAAATTTGACAACGATTTATCTTCGGGCAGCAACGGTTCAATTGATTTTTGGTTTATTTAATCGTTGAAATCTGACCGTTTGTCTAAAAAATAATTTTTATATCAAAAAAGTATATACCTTTGGGCTTCCATAGCTGGTTGAAAGACCCGGAGATTTAGTACCCCAAATACTTGCTCCGGGTTGCTTTTTGTATAAGCCTCTAATATAGTAATAATTTATTAATATTTAAATACTTTTTCTTGTATAAGGTTTTGATTGTTAATTTATTAAGCTAAATAATTGGAGTAATACTTTACCGTATACTTTTTACCTTACGATACTTCTTAATGATTGCCCAACCAATGAATATTTGTAACAGAGCTATGGCTAAAAATATATGATTGGATAATTGAGGGATCAACAGGAATTTCTGGGGGGAGGATAATTTTAAGCATAAATTTTTGCTAGTCGATATAGAAAAAAAGACACATTTTTTACCCCTCTGAACACCGATCTAAAAGCTTTTATTTTAGCATTAAAAGAT
>DATCKK010000663.1:0-5006 GCA_036562325.1 Cytophagaceae bacterium
ATATATAGGCGTATTGTATTCTTTGTCTTATGCAGTTAAAATGAGTCCCAAAAAAGGAATAACTCCCCAAGGCTATTATGATTATACTGTTTATCCACTTGAAGGAGTTTGGGATTTAACAGAAGAAGGAAGAAAAACATATAATGGCACCATCAATAAGGATGAGTTGATATTTAACTTAATGATTCGCCAGCCGGATTTTGTAGATACAAGTTTTGCTATGCAGATTTTTGAGCAGGCCAAAAAGAATAAACCGCACGAGTTATTAGAAAAAGTCAGGTTTGAAGAGGTTGCTGAAGGAGAGTGTATACAAATGTTGCATTTAGGAAGTTATGATAATGAGGCGGAGAGTTTTCAGCTTATGGAAAAGTTTGCTGAACAAGAAAATTATAAACGAAAATTTAAAACGCACCGGGAAATTTATCTTAGTGATGCAAGAAAAGTTTCTCCTGATAAATTAAAAACAGTTTTGAGGTTTAGCGTTGAGAAACAATAAAGGAAGGAGAAATAGGGGTGTGGAAGAAATAAAAAAGTTCGGAAGTAGTTCCGAACTTTGTATTTTTAAGGGTGGATGATGGGACTCGAACCCACGACCCCCAGTGCCACAAACTGGTGCTCTAACCAACTGAGCTACAACCACCGTTTAAGGACTGCAAATATAGCTGGTCAATTATTAAATAACAACTATATTGATATAAATTTATTTCCTTTCAAACATCAATCGCCGGCCTTTCTGTATCTCAATATGTTTCCCGTTTTCATACACCAGATTCCCGGAAACAATAGTATGAGTAATTTGAGTGGTAAACTTTTTGCCTTCCAGCGGAGACCATCCACATTTGTAAAATAAATTAGACTTGCTTACGGTCCATTCTTTATTCGGATCTACCAAAACCAGGTCTGCCCATTGTCCTTCCCGTATAAATCCTCGTTTTTCTATCTCGAAACATATGGCCGGAGCATGGCTCATTTTTTCTACTACTTTTTCAATAGAGATCAGTCCCTCTTTCCAAAACTCCAACATTACGTTTACCGAGTGTTGAACCAGGGGGCCTCCTGATGGAGCCTGCCAGTAATTTTTTTGTTTTTCTTCCAGCGTGTGCGGTGCGTGATCGGTGGCAACGATATCCAGTTGGTCATTCAATAAGGCCTGAAATAATGCTTTTTTATGACGGGCTTCTTTTACCGCAGGATTCCATTTAATGAAGTTGCCTAATTGATCATAATTTGATTTGTCAAAATACAAATGGTGTACACAGACTTCTGCTGTTATTTTCTTATTTTTTAACGGAATGGAATTATCAAACAGAGCAAGTTCTTCTTCTGTTGATATGTGCAGGATGTGTAGCCTTGTATTGTTTTTCCTTGCCAGTTCCACAGCCAGGGATGAAGATTTGTAACAGGCTGCTTCGCTTCTTATTTCCGCATGGCAGGACACGGGTATGTTTTCACCATATTGAGCTTTGTATTTTTCAATATTTGCCTGAATAGTAGCTTCATCTTCACAGTGAGTGGCTATTAACATTCCGGCATTTTTAAAAATATTTTCAAGTGTTTGGGTGTTGTCTACAAGCATATTGCCGGTAGATGATCCCATAAATACTTTTATCCCGCAAACTTTCCTGGGGTCGGTTTTAAATACTTCTTCTGCATTATCATTGGAAGCACCCATGAAAAAAGAATAATTGGCCAGAGAAGTGTTAGCGGCAATTTCATACTTCTGTTCCAGCAACTCCTGCGTTAATGTATTGGGTACAGTGTTGGGCATTTCCATAAAGGAAGTTACCCCACCTGCTACTGCTGCTTTGCTTTCGGTGTATATATTGGCTTTATGGGTCAGGCCTGGTTCTCTGAAATGTACCTGGTCATCAATAGCGCCAGGTATCAGGTATTTGCCTGTACCATCTATCACTTTGTCGGCTTTTAAGGACGAAAGATCGCCACCGGTTTTTTCAATGAATCCATCTTTCACCAAAACATCCGTTTCCGTAATAGTCCCTTCGTTTACTACTTTTGCATTTAGAATCAGTATGGAATTCATAATTTGTTCTTCAGATATAAGGTATGAAATGATATGTTATAAGAATAATCCTTTTAATTTTACAATATGCAATTTGAGGATTTTAAATTAAATAAACAGCTATTAAATGCTATAAATGATCTTGGATTTTCAGCTCCTACTGAAATTCAGGAAAAAGCCATTCCGCAAATTTTAGCAGGCCATGATATTTTAGGTATTGCCCAAACCGGAACGGGTAAAACGGCAGCTTACCTGCTTCCTTTGTTGATGAAAGTTAAATATGCTCAGTGAAATAATCCCAGGGCGATGATATTAGTTCCTACCCGAGAGCTGGCAATGCAGGTAAATGATCAGATCTCTCAATTGGCAAAGTATACCGACCTTCGCCATACGGCCATATATGGTGGAATTGGTCCGAAAACGCAGATAGAAACCATTGAAAAGGGAATTGATATATTAGTAGCCACTCCCGGAAGATTTATGGAAATCTATCTGAAAGGTTCCCTGATAACCAAGGAGCTGAAAACTTTGATTCTGGATGAAGCAGACCGGATGATGGATATGGGGTTTATGCCCCAGATAAGGAAAATACTGGAAGTGATACCTCGAAAAAGGCAGAACCTGCTTTTCTCGGCTACTATGCCTGAAAAAGTAGAGAAGCTTTCGGAAGAGTTTCTGGAGTTTCCGATGAAGATAGAAGTAACTCCGCAGGCAACTCCTGTTGAAACGGTGGAGCAATGCTTATATAAGGTGCCTAATTTCAAAACCAAGGTTAACCTGTTACAGTATTTTCTGAATAAAGAGGATGAATTTCACCGGGTAATTGTATTTGTCAGGAATAAGGAAAATGCCGATAATATATATAAGTTCATTCACCGTAAAGTGGAGGAGGAGGTAAAGGTTATTCATGCCAATAAAGGCCAGAATACAAGGATCAACTCTATTGAAGCTTTTCGTGAGGGAAATGTACGGGTATTGGTAGCAACGGATGTGGCAGCAAGAGGAATTGATATCAGTGCTGTTTCACATGTTATTAATTTTGATGTGCCTATTTTATATGAAGATTATGTACACCGGATAGGAAGAACCGGAAGGGCGGGACTTTCTGGTATAGCCATAACCTTTGCTACAGATGCAGAGTTGATGCATATCGGGAAGATTGAAAAGTTAATTCGTATGTCTATTCCTGTAAAGGAGATTCCAGAAGAAGTGGAGATTGAAAAGACGAGTTTTGAGGAAAAACAAAAAATGGAAAGAGAAATAGATAATTTTAAAAGAAAGCAAAACCCAGATTTCAAGGGAGCATTTCATGAAAAGAAAAAGAAGTGGGCTAAAGTTAAGAATGCACGGAGAAAAAGAAAATGATCGCTTTGAACTATGCTGGATCAAGCTATAAAACTACCGATAGTTTTTAATCAGTATATATAAGTATATAAATCCGGTATTGATCGATAAATTTTTTAAGTTTATCTAAATTCTATGCCCCTAGCTGTTTCCTGGCGTATATTTACTCAAGGAAACACTGATAAATAAACGATCTTAAGAAAATTGAAAATATAATGTTAAAAGTTACTTTTTAACATTTCTATCTTTCCATAGCTGGTTGAAAGATCTTGGGGCTAAAGTTGGAGTTCGTCTTCGCTTTCCCCAAGTTTCTTTAAAAAGCACCTTCAAAACCAGATTCTTTAATCCGCTTCCGCCCATATTCATCAAATTTCGGTTCAGCATTGCTTTTCTCCACAATTTAAATGCAAATGCTTCTGATTTAGTGGCTAAACCTTCTTTTACACTTTGATTTCTGTTTAAAAGCAATAGATTATGTATGTCTATTTTAACAGGGCATACACTTGTACATGCACCACATAGTGAACTGGAATAGCTGAGATGTTTGAAATCTTTCATTCCCTGAAAATGAGGTGTGATAACCGATCCGATAGGGCCACTGTATGTGGTGTTATAAGTGTGGCCGCCAATATTTTTGTATACAGGGCAAATGTTGAGACATGCCCCGCAACGGATGCATTGTAAAGCTTGTCTTTTCTCCGGGTCAGCCAATAGATTGGTTCTGCCGTTGTCCAGCAGGATGACATACATCTCTTCCGGCCCGTCTGTTTCTCCGGGTTTTCGGGGGCCTGTGAAAATAGTATTATAAACGGTTACCTGTTGTCCTGTGCCGCTGTGAGCAAGCATTGGCCAGAACAGGTCAAGGTGTTCCATTTTCGGAATCAGTTTTTCGATTCCGACCAGTGCTATATGTACTTTGGGGAAAGTGGTGGAAAGCCTTGCATTACCTTCATTTTCAGTAACAGCCACACCACCAATATCTGCAATGAGGAAATTGCCTCCGGTAATGCCGACTTCTGCTTCCAGATATTTCTCCCTTAGTATTCTTCGAGCCGTCAGAGTTAGTTCCTGTGCATCGTCGGTAAGCGGAATGTCCAGTTTTTCGGAAAACAAAGTGGAAATATCTTTTTTGGACATATGCATGGCAGGCGTTACGATATGATAGGGTTTTTGGCCGGCCAACTGTACTATGTATTCGCCAAGATCGGTCTCCACCGGGTGTATTCCATGGTTTTCCAGGAAATCATTCAGGTGGATCTCCTCTGAAGTCATGGTTTTGGACTTCACCACCGATTTGGCGTGGTAACGTTTCATGATTTTAAGTATCTCTTCCTGAGCTTGCTTTACATCTTCCGCCCAGATCACCCTTCCACCGTTTTTAGTAAAGTTCGTTTCAAATTCGGCCAGGTACTTATCCAGATTCTGAATGGTATGGTTTTTAATATAAGAAGCTCTTTCCCTGCCTAATTCATGATTTACAAATTGACTGGTACCTCGTTGTACGGCGTCATTATATTTTCCTATATTAAAATTAATTTTCCTTCTATGTTCCAGGTCGAACACTTTATTATTTGCTTCTGAAAGAAAATTGTCCAGATTACTCTTCATTGGGCCTGCCTAGTGTTTAGTTACTTATCTGTTC
>DATCKK010000283.1:0-20170 GCA_036562325.1 Cytophagaceae bacterium
CACTCCCAGGGCCTGCACTAAACTGTGGAGGATCAGATGAAATTTCTTTATGTTCACCCGATGCCCGGTAGTTTTCAAGAACTTCTATCAACTCTTCTTTTGTCATGGAAGGATTTAAGGAAGGTATACCTTTTTCGGTAGCAATTTTATATAGCTCATCCACCGTTAACTCCCAAAAAGGCGAACGATGATTTTCATTATCATTGGTCATAGCTTGTTTCAGGATTTTGAAAACAAACGTGATAATGATTTAAAGATTTTACATTAATAAAAAAATATATTACCTGTGTAATATGTTCATCACTTTTTTCTTATTGAACACATACTTCACCGTCCTTGTTTTTATTAAACAATTTCAAAAACCAGTGATTACGAACTTTACAGCTCGTTTGCTGAATATCCTGTGCTGCAGTTTGTACATCATTAAGTGTTTCATCTATCTCTTTCCCCATCAAAGTATCGGTCAATAACCTGCCTAATGTTCCATTTTCATCATTTAACTTTTCTGAGAAGGATACAATATTTTCCGACGACTTTATGGCATTACTACTTACTATTTGCAAAGAATCGGTAAGGTTCCTAACCTGATTCGAAATAAGGGTAGTATTGCTATTAACATTATCGATGAGCTCATTTGTCCGGTATCCTGCAGACTCAAAGGAAGTAACCATATTCTCGACACGAGTTAAAACTTCTTTATCAGATATCAATGTACCCAATGTGCCCTCGCCCCTGACAATCTTTGTAGTGATACTATCCAGGTTTTTTGTTATGTCAAGAGCACTTTCAGAAGTCCTATTCAACACACGAATTAATTTATCAAAATCTATTGTTTCGGTAGATGCAATTTCGTCTCCATGCTCTACCCCAGGAGCGTCCGGAGAACCTTCTAATAATTTTATAAATTTAGTACCAAGCAATCCTTCCGTGCCAATACTAGCTCTGGAATCTTTTTTAATAAACTTAATATCATCCGAGTCGATAAGCATAGTAACTCTTACCATAGTATCATTTAGTATATCAATGGATTTAACGGTGCCTATCTCAACTCCTGAATACGTAACAATATTGCCCTCTTTAAGTCCACTGACATTATCAAACACCGCCACCAGCTTGACATTTTTACCAAAAATCCGCTGCCTTGAACCCAGATAAAAAATGAGTGCTGTCAACAACAAAATTCCTACTACTATAAATATGCCCAATTTTACTTTTCGTCCCATTTTTCACCACCCTTATTCGAAAAACTCTCTTAACCACTTCTCTTCTCTGGCATTTAACTCAGACATACCTCCTACTTCCGTAATCGTACCTTCATTTAATGCCACCAGCCTGTCTCCAACAGTTTTAACACAATACATATCATGCGTTACTACTATCCCGGAAATCCCGAGTTTATCCCGGCTCTCTATTATTAACCTGTTTATTTCTTTAGATGTTACAGGATCAAGTCCTGTTGTTGGTTCGTCAAACAAAATTATTTCAGGTTCAAGCATTAAAGCCCTTGCCAGAGCTACACGTTTTTTCATACCTCCGGATAACTGATCGGGCATCTTATCTATAGCATTCGATAAACCGACCTTCTTAAGTGACTGATGAACCAATTCTTCAATTTCTTCGTCTGTCTTCCTTTGCACTTGCCTTTTCAGCGGAAATTCAAGGTTCTGACGAACTGTCATTGAATCGAAAAGAGCTCCATCCTGAAAAAGATACCCAATCTTTTTACGAAGTTGCCTAAGGTCTAATTCCTTTAGCCTACATATATCCTTACCTAATACTTCAACACTCCCTTTATCGGGTGCAATCAGTCCTATAATAATTTTTAATAATACCGATTTCCCCGACCCAGATTTGCCTATAACCACTAAGTTTTCATGCTTATTCAAGCTAAAAGAAACACCCTTCAATACAGCATGAGATTCAAACCTTTTTTCTATCTGCAATACCTTAATTAATTCCTCTTTCATTACTATCAGGGTATTATTAAATGTGAAATTTCAGCAGCAAGCATGTCAATAAAAAATATTAATAATGAAGCTGAAACAACAGACGTATGCGCTGCCTTTCCTACGCCAGCAGTTCCTTTAGTTGTATTGTATCCGTAAAAACAACCTACTATACCAATAGTAAATCCAAAGAGTAATGACTTAAAAATGGAGGGAATAACATCATACAAATGCATATACTCAAATGCTCTGGAAAAAAACAGATTTAAAGAAATGCTGGAAGTGAGATTAATTGCTATAAAGGAACCTAATAATGAAATGGCTACAGAATATATTGTAAGTATAGGAACAGCCACCGTCGTGGCAACTACTCTGGTAACTACTAAAAAACTATAGTGGTCAACACCGGTTACCGCCATTGCATCAATCTGCTCGGAAACTTTCATGGAGCCAATCTCTGCTCCTATGGCAGAACCTAACTTTCCTGCACATACCAACGCAGTGAGCACAGGGCCTATCTCTCTTATAATTGAAATAGCCACCATATTAGGTATCAATGTCTCAGCCCCAAACTGCTCAAGTGTCGGAGTAAGCTGAATAGACATTACCATACCGATAATTAATGCAGATGTAGAAATAAGAAAAAGGGAATTTAATCCCAACACCAATATGTGCCTGCTTATTTCACTTATCTCATAAGGAGGTCTAAAAAATTTAACAAAGAAATTAGCAGTAAATATAAAAAGGTCTGCAACATCTGTTAAAAACTTCTTCATCTCCTACTCATCAAATTTCAGTTATTCCAAATTCATTCAAAGCGAATATACATTCGCCTTTAATTGATTAACCACAAAGGAGTTCAATAGTTATAACAGATTCGGGCAAATTGGAAGGAGAATAATAAATGAGAGAAAAATTTTAAGCAGCAGGCAAATTCACTTTAGCTTCTGTACCTTTATTCAAAGTACTGAATATCTCTATATACCCGTCATTCTTTTCTGCAAGTTCCTTACAAATTAATAAACCAATTCCTGTCCCCCCTTCTCCTATGGTGCCGGGAGAAGAAGTAAACATTCTTTCATAACTCTGAGTGGCTTTAGTATCAAAGCCGACACCGGTATCTACCACAGAAATAATTACCCTCTCCTTTTCTCTATAGGAGTTTATTTTAATTTCAGAGCCAATGTGAGAAAACTTAATGGCATTAGATATAAAGTTATTGAGGAGGACATAGATCATCCTTCTATCCGCCATGATCATACAATCGTCCTGAGAGTTAATAGTTAATAGTATTTTTTTCTCAGCTGCCACATGCCTGTTGTCTTTCACTATTTCACTCAACAAATCAGTTACATAATGTGCTTCTTTATTGGCCTCTACTTTTCGTATGTTTATACTCGCCCAAGTAAGTAGTTGGTCGGTAAGTTTATAAACAGTATCAGCAGACGATTTTAGATCTTTAATGTATGAATATATATCTTCTCTGTTAAGTTGATCAAACTTCTTATCTATTATCTGTGTGGCTCTCTTAATAACGGATATATGATTGCGAAGGTCATGAGACAGAATGGAAAAAAGTTTATCTTTTGATTTTAATTCATCTGTTATTCCCTTACTTGATTTACTTTTCAATAAAGCAATCTCAACATTCGTAAGCAGTTCCCTTTCTTTAAAAGGTTTTAATAAATAACTATAAGCTCCCGACTTGGAAGCTTTCTTCAAATATTTTTCCTGAGAATAAGAGGTAAGAAAAATTACAGGTATCTGATAATTTTGATAAATCTTTTCAGATGCTTCTACTCCGTCCATTTCTCCGGCAAGGGAAATATCCATAATAATAACATCGGGAGTATTGTCCTTTAAGGACTCAATAGCTGCTTCCCCCGTATCATAAATCCCAACCACTTCATAACCATTCAATAAAAAAACTTCCTGGAGCATAAGTGACTGAATGGCATTATCTTCAACAATCATTACTTTGTCCATAACTAAAAAGAGCTTTATGCTTTAAACTTAATAGTATATTCAGAACTTCCCAACGTCGGAAATTCAATTTCTCCACGTATTTGTGAAATCAGTGCCTTCACAAGTTTTAATCCAAGTTTACTTGTGGTTGTAGTAGCAGATTCGTTAAGACCACAACCAGAGTCAGAATATTTCAATTCATAAAACCCATCACCCACCTCCTTTAGATATAGATTAATTACTCCCTGCGTTTTTCCTGCAAACCCGTGCTTCATTGTATTGGAAAACAATTCATTCAAAATAAGCCCCAAAGAAATACATGTCTCTAAGGAGAAAAAGTAATCTTTTGAATCTATATTATATTCTACTTTATGAATCTCTGTATTATATGCATTGGAAAGATTAGAAAAAAGCTCTGTTACATATTCTTTAAAATCAATTTTTTCAAGATCCTCCGTCTGATATAATTTTTCATGCACCAATGCCATTGTATAGATTCTATTCTTGCTCTCCATAAGTGCATTATATGCGTCCGAGTTACTGACAAACCGGTTTGCCTGAAGAGACAATAGTGATATAACAACACTCAGATTGTTCTTTACCCGGTGATACACCTCTGCCAATAATGCTTCCTTTTGCTTCAACGATTCCTGCAATAACTGCTTACTCTTTTTTACTTTAGTAATATCATACCTGACAGAATAAAATTTATACGGTATACCTTTTTCATCGGTAAAAGGTATAATGTAAGTGTATAACCAGTAATATTCTCCACTCTTGGTTTTATTCAAAATTTCTCCCTGCCAGACTTTTCCAGACTTAATGGTACTCCATAAATTATTGAAGAACGGCCTTGAATGATAGTCTGACTTCATTATACTATGATTTTGGCCTATCAATTCTTCCTTTGAAAATCCACTTACTTTGCAAAAGGTAGGATTTACATAGGTGATAACACCATTTACATCTGTCACAGACACTATAGAAGAAATATCAACTGCATATTTATAATCAAGCAATTCTTTATTAGACTGCTTAAGCTCATACTCTGCTTTCTTCAGTTTTAACAGATTTTGTTTTTCTATAGAGTTATCATGGACAGAAATCAGTACTGCAATTACTTTTTCCTTATCATTAACAACAGGCTGATATCGCACAGCATACTGTTGCGTGTTACCTTCCATATCTATAAATGGCTTTTCTACTGAATTCGCATTTCCTTCAAAAGCACTGCTAATATCTTTTTTAAAGTCCTCCAGATCCCCGTCCGGTACAAGGTCTAAAAAGCTATTACCGGCTTTTAATGAATATCCGCAGTCTCGTCTAGACTGTTGAAAAGCTGCTTCATTAAAATTTAAAACCCTAAATCTCTCATCTATTAATATCATCGGGCATTCGCTCGAAGCAAGGACTGCCTTTAGCTGCGCCACAACAGACTGGTATTTCACATCAGAATCCTGGTAATAAGGCAACACCTTAAAACATACAATTACATAGGCAATAGTTTCATTTTTTAGCACCGGAGTACATGTAACATATATTTTTTGCCCCTCCACCTGATAACCTTTCTCAATGACCAGTTCGCTTTTAGTACCTTCAAAAGCAAGCGCAATAGCTTGTTTCAAATTCTGTAGCCATTTCGAATCCTTCAAGTCCAACTGAGAACCTATTACTGAACTCAACCCAAAATCAAACAAAAAATCCTCTCCACTTTTATTTACAAAAAGTAATTCAGATGAGGCGTTTAATACGACATAGCCATCATCAGAACGGGATATAATGTCTTCAGCAAAGTTCATTGGGTATCTTTTATTTAAAATTAAAATACTAAACAGATCAAGTTCAACAATTTAAGAAAAAACATCTATATATTTTCAGCAACATTCAGTATTACACCAACGTACGCAGTACCTATATAACTTCGTTACCGTATGTAATAACTAAATTTCCTTTAATTATTATATTCGTATCAAAATTAAGGCAAATGGATAAAATTATAAAAGCAATAGTAGCTGACGACCACCGTGTATTAAGGAAAGGATTGATTTTGTCTCTGGAAGGGCTAAATAATATAAAAGTTGTCGGGGAAGCTTCAGACGGACAAGAAGTATTAAAAATTCTGGAAGGGGAAATAGTTCATCTTGTGTTGATGGATATTGAAATGCCTAATCTGAATGGATTGGCGACTACCAAAATAATAAAAGAGCGGTATCCTTTTACCAAAATCATCATAGTGTCTATGTTTAAGGAAAAGACCATCGTTAAAAAAGTCTTTGAAGCTGGAGCTCACGGGTTTGTCACCAAAAATATTTCTGACGAAGAATTGGGAAGAGCTATAGAACAAATACGAGCAGGGAAAAAATATCTTGCTGCTGAGTTACAAACGGAACTGATCGAAGACTATATCAATGAGCAACCCAAGCCAGGTATAAAAGGAGCTTTAAGCAAGCGAGAACTTGAAATAGTAGGTTATATAGAACAAGGGCTAACCTCTAAAGAAATTGCCGATAAGTTATTTTTAAGCTTAAAAACAATCGAAACACACCGAGGAAACATCTACAAAAAACTGAATGTAAAAAATGTGGTGGAATTAGTTACAAAGTTGAAACAGGAAAATTATTAATCCCATATACGTTCCATAAAGTTACTCCCCCTTAAAATAAGGGTAACCCTATGCTCTAAACTCAGGGTATCCAACGATTTATTTTTTGGTTCATTCCTCCAACTCCTTCTGGCGTAGAAGTATAACAGTTCAAGCCAGTTACAATGTATTACCAGGCCCAATTATAAATTAGCCTTACACTTTCAAACCGGCTTGTCTCTAAGGGTAAACAATAATAAATAAAAAATAAGTGAAAAGTCAGAAACCTTCTGCCGGTTTGATTCGATAATAGCATCTGTAACGGGAAGAAACTACCCCGGCGTGGAAATTACTATAAAACACTGTTCTGTCGATTGATTATCAAAGCATTAATAAACAAATAAAACAGAGCTTTTATAAAGTGGTTTCAACGCTACTTAAAACAAATCGAACAGAACACGATAAAAGAATTACGTAATGCAGGAAATAGGAATTACCGATTTAAAAAAGTTGACAAACGTTATCTATCTGAAGTACGGGTTAGACTTCAGAGATTATGCGATATCCTCTTTCAAAAGGAGAATACAACGGCTTATTGATTTGAAAAATATTCCTAATGTAGAATTACTTATTTCTAAAATAGAAGCCAACAGTTTTACTAAAGACGAGTTTCTCCACGAAATCACCGTGAATGTAACGGAAATGTTCAGAGACCCATCTTTCTGGAGAGTACTCAAAACAACCATTTCCGACATTTCCAAAAACCAGGAAAAAATACGGATATGGCATGCAGGCTGTTCTTCCGGCGAAGAGGTATATTCCATGGTTATCATGTTGAAAGAACTAAATCTGTTGGACAGATGTCAGATAGTTGCTTCAGACATTGACAATGTAATTCTTGAAAAAGCCAAATTAGGGCAAGTGTCAAACAGAAACATGGAATTGAACTGTAAAAACTATTTACGGTACAATGAAGATAAAGGCGACCTGAATAACTATTTTACTGTATCAAACAATATAGCCCAACTAGATACATCATTACTAAAAAATGTCAATTTCCGAATAGTGGACCTTGTTACCGCAACGCCTTTTTCCAAATTTGACATCATACTTTGCCGCAATGTAATGATCTATTTCAATCAAAACTTACAGGCAAAAGTATTAAAGCTATTACACGAGAGCCTGTTTAATTTTTCTTATTTATGTATCGGAACGAAAGAAAACATCATTTGGTGCGATATAGTAAACAAGTTCACCATTGTAAATAATGAAGAAAGAATCTATAAAAAAATTAAAGAATAAGATCAATGAACTTGAAAGAATACAAAGCTGTGGTAATTGGTGGATCTGCAGGAAGCTTTCAGGTAATTTCTACTATACTCTCTTCCATATCTAAGGATTTTCCTTTGCCAATTATTATTTGCTGTCACCGGTTAAAACATATCAGAAACGGTTTTACAGAAGCATTAGCCATCAAGTCTGTAAAAGAAATAACCGAACCCGATGACAAAGAAGGAATAAAGGGAGGAAAAGTGTATCTGGCTCCTGCCAATTATCACATGAGTATAGAACTTGGCAATTCCATTGCTTTATCAACCGAAGACATGGTAAACAACTCAAGGCCTTCTATTGATATTACCCTTGAAACAGCAGCCTACGTATATAGAGATAAGCTGATAGGCATATTACTGACAGGTGCCAATAAAGACGGAGCAAAAGGCATGAAGAAAATAAAAGATTTAGGAGGGTTTACCATTGTGCAAGACCCCAAAGAATGTATGATAGACACTATGCCAAAATCAGCAATGAGCGAGACTACTATAGACTTAGTATTAAGTGTAGAAAATATTATCAAGTTTCTAAACAACCTTTGCAAATAGATTATGAAAAAAATCCTGTTAGGTCTAATACTAGTATTCGCTATTACTTTTATAGTAAGCAGTATAATGCTGATTCAAAAAATTTCATCCGGAAATAATGATTTAGCTGAAACAACCAATCATATATATATTTTAATCCTTTCAGGGATCTCTTCCATTTTTTCACTCGTAATCTATGCAAGGCAACAGGAAACTATTGAGATAAAATTAAGTAAAGACAATGAAAAGCTGGAAACCAATCAAGACATCGAAAAAAGCATTAGTTTTTTAACCAAATCGGCTAATGAGTTTTGCAGCAAAAACGATGTCAATGAAAGTATTGAAAAAAGATTTAACAGGTTATGTAATACCCTGGAAGCAGGGCAAGGATTGTACTACCAAAGTGTTTTAAAAAATGAAATCGAGTATTTAGAACTGAAATACACTTTTGCCTATTTACCCCCTCCCGGCAAAGATACAGATATAGAGTTCGGTACCGGATTTACCGGATTGGCCGCTAAAGAAAAACAAATATTAATAATAAATAGTATTCCGGAAGACTATTTTGAAGTCATATCCGGACTAGGAAAATCAAAACCATCCAATTTGATAGTAATACCAATAATAAATGAAAATAAGGTATTAGGTGTAATTGAACTGGCAACACTCTACAAAGCAACCAAGGATGATTTAGGAGCCTTGGAACAAATAAGTAAATACTTTAATGAGCTACTGTTAGAGGAAAAAATTGATACATCATCTATAGCACAAACACATGCTTAATAAATTATCACTATCCGCAAGAATCACAGCTATACTGATAACGGAATTTATTCTGTTAGCAATATTTACAGTATTGCTAACTTCAGAATCAATTTCAATTATAATTAACAACAACTCACTTTTAGTTAATATACTGATAGTTGTATTCTTAATTTTATCTACCGCAACTATCTCTTATATACTTATTACGCCGATATCTAACGCATTTAAAAAATCAAGCCTTCATATTTCTTTACTGGCAAAAGGTATAATACCTGAAGAAGTTGACAACAACAGCATAAGCGATCTTGGAAAGCTCAATGAGGAAATAAGTTCATTATCTTCTACACTAAATTATTACAGCAAAGTTATAAACACTATTGGTTCCGGTAGCTTTATTAAAGACCTGAAACCGCTGAATGAACATGACCAGCTCGGGATCGCCTTAGTAAACATGCAAAAAAATCTGGAGCTGGCCCATCACAGGGAAGAAGAAAGGGGTTGGATAGTTAAAAGCATTGCAGAGATTGGCGAAATACTACGCCAACACAATGAAGTAAACGAACTTGGTGATGCTGTTTTAAGATTTTTGGCACATAAAATACATGCGGTACAGGCAGCGCTGTACACGGTTTCAGAAGAGGATGAGAATATGTACATTATGACCTCCTGCTTTGCTTACAACCGAAAAAAGTATTTAAGTGCATCCTTCAAAAAAGGCCATGGACTTCCCGGGCAAACCGCTTTTGAAAAAGCAACCATACTGAGAACCGAAATTCCCGATGATTACTTTACCATAACTTCCGGGTTAATTGGTGACCAAAAGCCTAAATGCCTTTTACTCGTTCCATTAATGAATGAAGAACGTGCATATGGAGTTATAGAATTAGCCGGTGTGCGTGTATTTAAAGAAAATGAAATAAAACTTATTGAAGAAGTTGCCCCAATTATATCCAGAACGATCTACAATATTCGCATTAACGAAAGAACCAAAATCCTTCTGGAACAAAGCCAGCGCATGGGGAATGAACTGAAGATACAACAGGAAGAGCTTCGAAAAAATGCAGAAGATATGCAGATAACCCAGGAGAAGCTAAAAGCAACGAACGAAGAGCTGGAACTACAAATTGACAAAGTAAATAAAACACAAAAGCGAATGCAGCTCCTCCTTGAAAATGCTTCGGAGGTAATTGGCATTTATGAGTTGGATGGAGCTGTCCGTTATCTTAGCCCTTCTGTTTTTTCCATATTAGGTTATGACCAGGAAGAACTAATGGAAAGAGAGTGGGAAAAAAATATTCATGAAGAAGACCTAAATACTTATAAAACATTTTTTAATGAACTAACTTCTACAGCGCATAAATCACTAACACTGCAACTCCGGTATAAAAAATCTAACGGTGAATGGATATGGATTGAAGCTACCGGAAAAAACCTGATGACGGACCCGGCAGTGCATGGAGTTGTAATAAACCTGAGAGATATTACAGTAAAACGAAAAGCTGAGACGGAAGAAAGGATGCGTAAAAACATGCAGGCACTTTCTGAAAACAGTCCGGATCTGATAACAAGGATCAGTATCAGTGGTCGTATAACTTATACGAATCCATCCATACAGTACTATACCGGCAAAACACCAACCGACTTTATTGAAAAAGATTTAGATTCCATAACAGAAACCGACAGCCTTGTAAACGAATGGCGAACATTGCTGGAAACTGTTAAAGCAGAAAAGTCAACTATAACTAAAGAGTGCCAGATCGAATCTCCGGAAGGAAAAAGAATAATGCAAATCAATGCTATACCTGAATTCAATGAATCGGTCATGGAATCTGTTCTCGTGGTTGCCCATGACATTACTGAACGTAAACTTATAGAATTAGAGATTCAGGATAAGAATAACAAGATCAGCGAAAGTATTACCTATTCTAAAAGAATTCAAAACTCCATTGTTCCGAATACCGACCTGTTAACCAAAATACTGCCGGATTCCTTCATATTTTATCTTCCCAAAGATACCGTCAGTGGAGATTTTCCATGGTATATGGTAAAAGGTGACAATATTTTTGTTGCAGCAGTAGACTGTACCGGCCACGGCGTACCCGGTGCCATGTTATCGCTTGTAGGTTGTTTTCTTCTGAATAGTGTAGTGGAGAAAAACTCCAATAAATCTCCCGGAGAATTACTTGACCTGTTTGATCAAGAGGTAAACACAACACTTAACATAAATGATTCCACCGAAAAAATTAAAGACGGAATGGATATAGCACTGTGCAAAATCAACCTCAAAAAGAAGGAGTTGGAATATGCCGGTGCCCACAGGCCGTTATTTAGAGTATCCAAAAACGAGCTATTGGAGTATAAGGGGGATAGATGGGCGATTGGTGGAGGAACCTATAAAAACCAGACCAATTTCACAAACTATAAATTGACAATTGACAAAGGAGATGAAATATACATCTTTTCAGATGGCTTACCTGATCAATTCGGTGGCCCTGCTAATAAAAAATTCAGCCCAAATAAAATAAGAGAAACTATTATGAACAATAGAGGTATGTCAATGAAAAAAATAGGCAGCATTTTCCAAAGTGAATTCGACTCATGGAAAGGCAATTCCAAACAAATGGACGATGTATTATTAATCGGTATAAAATTCTAAAATAGACACATTTAGCAAAATGGAGATGAAATATATTTACGATATACACAAAACCATGGTGGATAAGAAACTGATTCTTATCTATGAAGGAGAATTCACTCAGGAAATTACCAAGTCTGTACTTTCCATGACAGAAAGAAATCTGGATTATATAGGTGAAGAATCTAATATCAAAAAAAAGGTTTTTAACGTAATGGTAGAATGTTTACAAAACATCTGTAAACACTCTGACAATGTAAAGGAAAAAGAAAAATCCGCCATATTCATGATAGGCAAGGAAGACAATTATTATGTTATTACTTCCGGCAACTATATCCTGAATGAACATGTAAACGGATTAAAATCAAAATTGGAACAAATTAATAGTCTGGACAAAGAAGGATTAAAAGTTTTATATAAGGAATTGATTACAACAGGAAGTATTTCCGATAAAGGTGGAGCCGGCCTTGGCTTTGTAGATATTGCCAGAAAATCTGGTGAAAAACTAGGCTTTGATTTCCACCCTATCAATGAGCAATACTCCTTCTTCTCCTTTAGAACACAAATTGGAAGAACAAAAGAGTAAGAACAATAAAAATTTTAACAACCATGAATACATTAAAACTAGAAGGAACTGAAGATACTCCCTCTGTAATATTAGATAAAGCAACAGGTACTTTTGAACTATCCGGAAGATCTTTGCCAGAAGACGCAGCCGGATTTTACAAACCGGTATTAGACTGGTTAAATGAATATGCCAAAGAAGCAAATAGCAATACTGAGTTCAATGTAAAACTGGAATACTTTAATACCGCTTCTTCCAAACTTTTATTAGACGTACTAACCGCTTTGGAAAAAATACCTAATGCAAAAGTATTATGGTATTACAGTGAAGATGATGAAGACATGCAGGAAGCAGGAGAAGAATTTTCCGAACTGGTAGAGGTAACGTTTGAATTAAAATCTTATTAATTAATCAATCAAAAAAATAATAGCAGAAGTAAATAATGAGTGAGGAAATACTGAAAGCGCTTGCGCAATTATATGCCATTATCAGTAAACAAGATGGAGGAGTAACAGAACATGACCGGGAATTTGTAATAAAATCGTTTCGAAGAAAAATAAATCATGATTCTGCAACAGAATACATCGTACTTTACGAAGAGCTTTCAGGTTATGGAGTAGAAGCAGAACCCGGCAGTAAGGAAAAACTCACATCAGTTAAAGATTCGGTAAAAACATTAGGTATTTGCCGAAAGATCAATAAAACGTTAACACAAAAACAAAAAGTAGTTGTGTTGACGGACTTATTCCAAATGCTCAAAGGAGGCCGATTCACTCCTCAACGGAAACAAATAATTGATACTGTTTCAGAAGCATTTAATATTGACCCTAAGGAGCATCAACTTCTCGAGCAATTTATGTTAAGTAAGTCTGCCGAAGAAATGGATGCTGAGGAATACTTACATATCTCACAAGAAAAAACCGTTGAGAAGTCCAACTACTTATACCAGCCAATAAACGAAACGCTGGTATTTGTATGGATCAAGAGTGTTGACATGATTTTCTTCAGGGTAATTGGTAATGAAACCTATTACCTTAACGGAATGCTAACAGAGCATTCCGATGCCCTATTATTCCCTTCCGGAAGTATATTAAAATCCGGTAAAGGACTTACGCTTTTTTACAGTGATATTATCACCCACTTTCACAGTACAAACAATAATTATCAACTTTCATTTAATGTAAAAGGACTTGAATTCAAGTTCCCTAATGGCGCCATCGGATTAAGAGAAATAAATATTTCAGAAGGGCCGGGAAAGCTTATCGCAATTATGGGAGCCAGTGGTGCCGGAAAGACGACTTTGCTGAATGTACTGGCAGGTATGGAAAAACCTACGTCAGGTACCGTGCTGGTAAATGGTATTGACCTTCATAAAAATCACGAAGAAGCCCAAAGCGTAATCGGATATGTAGCACAAGATGATTTCCTGATCGAAGAGCTTACTGTTTATGAAAACCTTTTTTACAGCGCCAGATTATGCTTTGACAATCTGCCCCTTGAAGCGATAAAAGAAAAAGTAACCAATGTTCTTGACAACCTTGGCCTGTTACATATTAAAGATCTGATTGTAGGAAATGCTTTACAAAAAAGTATTAGTGGTGGCCAAAGAAAACGATTGAATATAGCACTCGAATTAATCAGAGAGCCATCCATATTGTTTCTGGACGAGCCCACTTCCGGACTTTCTTCCAGAGACTCTGAAAATGTTATTGATTTATTAAAAGAGCTTGCGTCAAAAGGAAAGTTAATTTTCACCGTAATCCATCAACCTTCCTCGGACATCTACAAAATGTTCGATAAGATGTTGATTCTTGACACTGGAGGATATCAGGTTTTCTACGGAAACCCCATTGAAGCAATTACTTACTTCAAGAAAATATCCATGCATGCTGAACATGAGAAAGGCCAATGTGAAACATGTGGAAACGTAAACCCGGAGCAAGTGCTTAATATTATTGAAGAGAAAGTAGTAGATGAATACGGCAACTATACCGATAAAAGAAAAGTTGACCCCAAACAATGGTTCGCTTACTTTAAAGAAAACTTTAGCATTTCTTTTGTTGAAGACTTAAAAGAAAGTCCGGGACAATTATTCCAGATACCTGGAAAAATCAAGCAGTGGATAATTTTTACAGCGAGAGACCTTAAAACTAAAATTAGCAACAGGCAATACCTGATAGTTAACTTTACCGAAGCTCCGGTACTCGCATTTATTCTCGCATTTATTATCAGATATAACAATACGGATAACGGTGCCGGCTATAGCTTCAGATATAATGAAAACATTCCGGCCTACCTTTTAATGAGTGTGGTAGTAGCAATATTCCTGGGTTTATCGGTCAGTGCAGAAGAAATTATCCGTGACCGGAAAATATTAAAAAGAGAGTCGTTACTGAACCTTAGCCGACTTAGCTACTTATCAGCCAAACTCACTATTTTGTTTTCAATAACAGCTATACAGTCATTTACCTTTTTATTAGTAGGAAATAGTATTCTTGAAATTCAAGGGATGTTTTTCAGTTATTGGATAATATTATTTTCTGCAGGATGCCTTGCCAATGTACTAGGCCTTTTAATTTCTTCTACCTTTAATTCCGCAGTTACGGTATACATACTTATCCCTTTATTGCTCATTCCTCAAATGATATTGAGCGGGGCCATGTTCAGTTTTGAAAAAATCAATGACTTGTTCAAATCTGAAGGTAAGGTACCCATAGTAGCAGACTTTATGATTTCAAGATGGGCATTCGAGGCACTGGCCGTAAAACAATTTATGCATAACGAGTATCAGAAAAAGATATTTAAGGAAGAACAAATTAAAACCATATCCAGCTTTAACCTCGTATACTTACTACCTGAACTTAAAAGCCGGCTTATAAAAATTAAAGCTGAACTTAACAATAAAGATCAGAGCCAACAACAGCTCAACCAGGAGTTTGCCAACGTAGTAAACGAGATAGTAAAAAGAGCTGCTATTAATCCCAATATTACAAACCAAAGAAGCAATCTTCAGGAACTTACACCTCAGGCGATTAATACATGTATGGATTTACTGGAAGGACTTGAGATAGAATATAATAGATTTTTTAACACTGCCTCATCAAAAGCCGAACAACTGTTAGGAATAGGTAATGATGAAAAAGCAATACTGGAGTTAAAAAATAATTATTACAATGAAAGCCTTGCAGATTTCGTAAGAAATCTAAAAACTGAGAAAAGAATCATTGATGATGGAAATAGTCTGAGTCCGAATATTGACTTGGTATACTTTATTCCGGAAAAATCCAATAACCCATTAAATTACAGAGCTCATTTTTGTGCACCTGTAAAACACTTCATGGGGGGCTACTTAAGTACTTTCCTGTTTAATATTCTTGTTTTATGGACCTTTTGTATTATACTTTTCGTATTACTTTACTATGATGTATTAAAGAAGCTAATTGACAATAAAATCGCAAGTTACATTATTAAAAAATTTATCAGTAAATAATAATTATAATGAAAAAAATTGTCCCGCTAGGCTTATGCATCCTTTTGCTAAGTTGTTCCGGTGAATATCAGAGCAATGAACAGGTAATGATGCAATCTGTAGATACTACAGCAGCCAAACAACCCGAAATTTCTGACGAAGTGATAGGAGCCATACTTAATTCTATCCCCTCACCATTGGAATTATCCAATATCATAAAAGAATCAGGTGGAGCTTATAATGTTGGCTATCTAAACAATCATGCTAATAGCAGTAAGTATAATTCTTCATTTAAAAAAGCTGTCAATTTAGGAATTTACGGCACAGATCTTGGTTATATAAACATATATAACCAAAGTAAAGATGGCCTTATGTATATTCAAAGTATAAAAGGACTGGCAGATGAATTAAGCATTGGCCATTTCTTCGATCTTGCCACCATCAAACGATTAGCAAGTAATTCAGACAACATTGATTCTTTGCTCAGAATTACAACTACGAATTTTGAGAAAATCAACCATTTTCTTCAAGAGAAAAAACGATCGGAACAAAGTATACTTATTCTGACCGGTGGTTGGATAGAAGCTTTACACATATCTTGTCAGGTAGCCAAATTGAATCCGAATGAAACTTTAATGGAAAAGATTGGCGAACAGAAAATTATTCTGGATCAGTTGCTTCTATTAATTTCTAACTATCAATCGGATCCGCAAATGCAGCAATTGGCAGAAGAACTAAAAAAGCTAAAAGAAGTATACAATACTGTAGAAATCACGTATACGTATAAAGAATCTACGATGAAAGAAGTAAATGGCGTATTAGTAATTTCTGACGAAAGCGAAAGTAAAATACATTTAAACCAGGACCAGCTTAGCCAAATAACTGAAATTACAGAGAACATAAGAAAAAGCTTAATAAGTTAACAGGTCAATGTATAAAAAGAAATAGTATGATAAACCTAATTAAATATACTTTAACTATGGCATTTCTGGCTTTAGGAATTGCTACAGCTAATGCTCAGTGCCAATCGGATGAATGTGTTTCTAAACTCTCGGAGGGATATATCTTTTTGAAATCGTATAGCATGGAAAAAAGCGCCACTGAAGTAGAGTATTCTTATGTTTTTAGCAAAGATACAGATTATATGCTTGTCACTTGCAACAAAGATGGGCACTCCAACAATGTAATAGTAACACTTTATGATTCGAACAAAAAAGTGATAGCTACCAACTATGACCCTAAAGCTGAAAAGTATTATACAGCTATCGCATATAATTGTAAAGCAACAGGAATCTATTATTTAAAATACTCTTTTAAAGAAACATCTGAATGTTGTGTAAGTGTTCTAGCTTTCAAGAAATAAATTAAAAGTTATTTTCAAATACATTTCAAAAGCTCTGTTTAATTAATTACAGAGCTTTTATTTTTTCATCTTTTACCAACAAATCCACTGGCAAAGGCCAATAATACAAAAACAAATTATAGATCAATTTATCCATGCAATGTTTTTATATTATTAATCATCCTCTTGTACTAATGAAGAAACTTTTTAACATGGAATCTTCTTCAGATATTTACTTACTCAAAGTAATTACATTATAAACAACCAGCCATAGAACAAGTAAAAACTCCCTAACCTGAGCCATTCATTTAAATCGACAAATTATCTCGAAACTTTAATACAGAAATTTAAATTTAAGCAGGATAAAGAATAGCGAAAACTAAAAGGCACAAGCTTACAAACAAAGCTAAGTCAACTAACAGTTTCGGAATTTATTTATAACATTATGACTAATCTGTACTGTTAGTGGCAAGCCCATGTAACTAAATAAATAAACTTCTAAAGTAAAACATCAATAAAAAGAATGTTTTTAAAATGCAGCCAATACGAGATTCTGCCTGCTATCGAAAAAGTTAAAAATAAAATTAACAGAAGACCGATAAGAAAGTTTAGCCATAAAACATCACCCAGGTACTACTAAAAAATTGCAGTACAAGTTAAACTTACAACTTATAAAAAATACTCAGGAGACTTTTATTTATTAGAATAAACAGGCACATTAGATAAAATAGTAAATTCTGTTCTTCTGTTTAACTCTCTTCCCTCCTCTTCATCATCATTACTTGCTAACGGCATATCTTCACCAAAGCCTTTTACTTCAATCCTGGAAGGATCCACTCCATTCTTAATTAACCAGGAAGCAACAGCTTTTGCTCTTTCTTCTGATAACCAATTATTATAAGCTCTGGAACCAAAAGAATCCGTATGTCCATTGATTCGAATACGTAAAAATGGCTTTTCTTTCATTAGCTTTAATAGCTTTTGAAGTTCTTTATCCGACTCTCTGGTTAGAGTAGTTTTATCAAAATCAAAATAAATATTTCTTAAGATAGTAGTAACACCTTGTTGTATATCATCCAGATACACTACTTGTTTTACTTCCTGCGTTTCTTCTTTTGCAGGTGGTATTGCAAGAGTAATATTTTTAAAAACATATCCGGCCATCTCTATAGATACAACGACATCTGTTACGGAAGATTCTTTGAAAGAATAAGAATACTTTCCATCGGAAGCCGTCCTGGTGTCTATCTGTTTTTGGTCTTTTTTATAGTATACTTCAATATTGGCATTTAATGGAGATTTGGAACTTTTACTATATACTTCAAGCTTTAGTACTACATCCTTCAACGTTTTTTTCGGTGCTTCTCTTTTCTCTACCTTAGCAACAACTTCCTCGGTTTTTTCTTTTTCCATTTTAATCATATAAATATCCAAATCACCGATTCCATCATTTTTCACAGAAGCATAATATCCGGTTTTTGAATCTCCGGAAAGCACAAAGTTAATATCATTGTCTGTTGAGTTAATAGGATAACCCAAGTTTACTGGTTCAGACCATTTTGATGTGGCACTATCATATACCGTTTTAAACACATCAAAACCTCCCATGTTTTTATGCCCTTTAGAACTGAAGTAAAGTGTTTTACCATCTGCTGCCATATAAGGCGCTTCTTCATCATAAGGAGTATTAATCACAGTGCCTATATTCACTGCTGTCCCCCACTTACCATTTTTACCAAGCTTACTAACATAAATATCCATACCTCCTACTCCCCCTGGCCTGTTAGATGAAAAATAGAGCGTGCTTCCATCAGGAGAAATGGTCATAGAATTCTCAATATATTCAGTATTGATAGTAGTAGGAAGTGGCTGTGGTTTCGTCAATTTGTTTTTACCTTCTATTTTGGAAATGAAGATATCTGCCTTATACTTATCATTATCAATATAAAGAAACAACTGCTTGGCATCATAGGAAAGGCCAATTACAGACTCGTGTAAATCCGTATTAACCATACTACCAAGATTGAGAGGCTTTTGCCACTCACCGTTTTCTTTATAAGAAACATAAATATCCTCAAAGTACTGGTTATCTCTATCTTTCTTCCCTCCCGTACTTCCTTGCCTCTTCGAAGTAAAATACAATGTATTTCCATCGGCAGAGATTACAGGCCCATAGTCTGGATATTCACCATTTACAACATCTCCAAGATTGATCAGACTAATATTCTCATCAGGTGATGCAACAAGTTCCTTTGCCACTGAACATTCATAAATTCTTCGTGCCACTGCCTCTTGCTCATCCTTCTTTTGTCTTGCACTTAATCCTTGCACTTTATCATTTCTGAGTTGATCGGAAAACTTTTGATAATACTCTATGGCTTCATCGAATTGATAACCCAAATGATAGGCTCTACCTATCATATACAAAATTTTAGGATTAATATCAGGCCTTAACTCATAAGCTTTCAAGAAATAAGGCAAAGACCTCTCTTTATGAATGGTTTCCAAATAACAAACCCCTGCCATATAATTAGCATAGGCATTTGTAGGATTAATTTCAATAGCTTTCTTAAACACCTCCAATGCATCCCTTACGTCACCGAAGTTATACATCTCCGTAGCTATCTCCACCATCTGCTCATCTGCCTGTGTAAAGCCTTTGGAAACAGACAGTAAGAGCAAAGCAAAAATTATAAGTAACTGTTTACTAATACTTCTCATACATTTCTTCTCTTGCGTGATACGAAAAAGAGTAGATAATGGTTTACTTCTATTTTATATTCTTGGTTTCATCTTAAACTGTTTTTTTAATAGCATAATTTCCAAATGTATAAGACAATTTTCCCAACCTTACAATACATTATAATCCAGCCACATCTGCTGGTAACAATACGCATTTTAAAGTATATAAATAAGCTTTCCCACACCAACAAAACTTCACATTATACTAATTTTCAACAAAATACGCGCAAAGCTAGAGTTTTAGAAGTATTGTATTAAACTTCGATTTTACCTACATTTGTATGATTGGCTAATTACAATC
>DATCKK010000309.1:0-2439 GCA_036562325.1 Cytophagaceae bacterium
GCCTTATACGATTCTAAAATCCAACTGATCCTGACGCGTCATGAACAAGGGGCGTCTCACATGGCAGATGGCTATGCTCGTGTAACAGGCAAACCGGGGGTAGTATTGGTAACAAGCGGCCCTGGGGCAACCAACACCATCACAGGTATGATGACAGCTCAAATGGATTCTGTACCTATGATTGTATTAACAGGGCAAACCATTACTTCTTTACTTGGCATGGATGCCTTTCAGGAAGCAGATGTATTCGGTATGACCATGCCTGTGGTAAAACACAACTACCTTGTAAAAAACACTTCGGATATACCAAGAATAGCAAAAGAAGCCTATTATCTGGCACAATCCGGCAGGCCCGGCCCTGTACTTATCGACCTTCCTAAAGATATTACCAGCGCTGTCTACAACGGCAATATCAATGAAGCTTTACAATTGCCCGGATATACAGTACCCAAAGAAGGCGAAGAGAGCGGTATTGACCAGTTGGCTTATTACCTGAACAATAGCAAGCAACCAATTATACTTGCCGGCCACGGCACTCTCATTGCAGGAGCCAGTGAAGAGTTAAGGATATTAGCAGAAAAGCTTAACGCTCCGGTAACTACTACCTTATTGGGTAAAGGTGCTTTTCCGGAAAACCACCCTTTAAGTTTAGGGATGTTGGGTATGTATGGTACCGCTTACGCTAATAAGGCTGTATTAGAGTGTGACCTGATTATATCTGTCGGAAGCAGATGGGATGACAGAATCAATGGTAACCCCAGTAAGTTTTGTCCTAAGGCAAAAAAATTACACATAGATATAGATCCGGCAGAAATTGGAAAAATTGTTACTCCGGATGCTTATGTTATTGGCGATGCCAAAGAGGTTTTACAAAAACTTATCCCAAAAGTAAATAGACTGGACACTGATGCCTGGGTTGCCAAAATAAAAGATTTGAAAGCCAGCTTCCCGTTACGATATAAAAAAGAAGGAGAGCTAAAAGCACAACAGGTTATCGAAGCTTTTTACAGACTATCAGAGGGCAAAGCAATAGTATCTACCGATGTGGGACTACATCAAATGTGGGCCGCTCAATTTTATAAAACCGATTCACCGGATAAATGGCTTTCTTCCGGTGGTGCAGGTACCATGGGATTTGGATTCCCTGCTGCTATCGGCGCACAGTTCGCTGCCCCCGACAGTCTGGTAATTGCTATTGTTGGTGATGGCGGCTTCCAAATGACATTGTCTGAATTGGCCACTGCACAGATCCATAAATTACCTATTAAGATAGTAGTGATTGACAATAAGTATCTTGGAATGGTGCGACAATGGCAGGAAATATTCCTTGACAAAAGATATTCCGGTGTGGATCTTGAAGGTAATCCTGACTTCTGTGTACTTGCTTCAGCATATGGTATAAAGTCATTCCGAATCACCCGCCAGGATGAAGTAGACAACCTGGTGGCAGAAGCACTTGCCTACAACGAAGGCCCTTGTTTAATACATGCCGAAGTAGCAAAAGAAGATAATGTTTATCCATTTGTACCGGCGGGACAAACACTGGACAACATGATACTGGAGTCTCCTACGGAGAAAATGGAAATGCCGGAAGGAAGTACCTAAGATCAACATATAAATCCGATTATTGATAAAACCATTTAACAACCAGATATAAACCTAATTTAAAAAGTATTTTTATGAAACAGAATTATTGTATCTCTATATCCTTTAATAACAAACCCGGATTTATCATCCGTGTCGCTCTTATTTTGGAAAGAAGAGGACATTCCATTCATTCGATACACATTAATGAGCGGGAAGCTGACGCATACTCTGAAATGATTTTAGTTGGCAGTGGCGACCCTGCTAAGCTGGATCAAATCATTAAACAAATCAGCAAACTGGTGGATGTAATATCCGTAGAGCCTGCCGAAGAACAAATATCCGTAAGTGAAGAAGCAGCTACACTGGTTTCCCTCAGTAATTACGCATATAACAGCATTAAAACCAAAGCAGCAGTTTCATAAGAAATTGCTGCTTTTTTATTTCCAGGCTCAAAACCTTTCCCGGTTATTACTTTTAGCCGAAACTCTCCGGTTACCATATACCTCTCCTTTGAGTTAAGACATTTCTCTTCTCTATCATTCACAACTTCATAAAAACTATTCCCTCTTTTTCTTCTCTCAGGAGATAAAAAACTATTCGGACATATATAAAAAAATAGGCCACCCAAAGGCAGCCTATTATCATTCTTTTGATATTAAGTAATTATATTCCGTAGATCATTGCTGCAATAACGGTTGCAACAATAGACACAAGCTTAATCAAAATATTTAAAGAAGGGCCGGAAGTATCTTTAAAAGGATCACCTACCGTATCTCCTACTACTGCAGCTTTATGAGGATCAGAACCTTTGTAAAAAGTCTCCCCTTTAATTTCTACGCCTTTTTCAAACAT
>DATCKK010000319.1:0-1857 GCA_036562325.1 Cytophagaceae bacterium
GCATTTTTTTTACCATAAACTTCTTGAGTCGAAATATTGATAAGCCCTTTTACTTTTTTATCTCGGATTTCATCAAAAAGTTTTTTTGTAAACAATAAAGATCGTGCAATCTCTTCTCCTCCTTTATAAGCTCGCGCAAATCCGCTATGAATAATCACATCTTTTCCTTCTAAGCTAAACGCTCTGCTTTCCCATTCTTCTACGGAGTGTATATGTACGTTATCGGCTGTCCATTTAGACAATAAGGCTTCTTTATTTGACGTAAGAGCAAATATATTGTGTGTCGTATGCTGAAGTTGATAGATTAACTCCGTACCCAATAAGCCGCTTGCTCCGGTAATTACTATATTCATATTTCTTCGATATTTATAATTGGTAATAATACAGATTCTCCTTCTGCAGACTCAATATCAATCGTATCCGTAATAAGACGAATCAATTTCTTCATTCCTTCTTTACTGTCAGCTGTTCCCAAAATTCTGAGAGCCACTTGATTCAGGGTGCCAATAGCAGTAGAGGGGATTTCATCTCCCTCTCTATGGTTTTTAATTACTTTTATAATACCTTTCATAGAGGTCACTTCCTCTAATCCCATAAATTTCCCGATAACACAAGGCTTTACTAAAAACGTAATATTAAAAGCGTACTTTCCTCCAAAAGCAGGATCAACCAAAGAACTTATATCTTCATTTCCCATCTTTACTGTAAAGGCATAATCTACCATCATTTTAAGCGGATTATAACCGCATAACTGTTCCAGAATGTGATATTCTTGGGTTCCCGTAAGTCGGAAGCCTATATCATAAGGCTTTATTTCATTCCCATCCACAAAAGCCTGAATGAATACCATCCCGTTTTTGAGCCCGATAGACTGAAAAGCATCAATCATTTTTTGATTATAGGATGACTGAAAAGCCGATAAGTGCACAGAAGGGAAGGTATAGAGTACAGGAAGCGGAATAGTATATTTATCTCCATTTTCAGTATGCCTGTCAGCCATAGCCGAAAGCATAATCTTTCCGCCCTGAAGAATATAAAATATAGTTACTTCCTTAGCAATAACATATTTTTCGACCAATACTTGTTTGGTTTTCGAAAACGATATAGCCTTTTCAAATCCTGAGCGAAGCTCTGCTTCGTCATAACAAATCGATATGCCATATCCGCCGCTTCCGTCTACAGGTTTTATAAGTACCGGATATTCCACTTGTCGAAGGTCATCCTCAAAAAACTCTTCTCTTAAGCGATATTCATCTATTACCGGAATTCCAAAAGTCTTAAATAGTTGTTTGTATTTATTTTTAATAGAGGTTAAAAACATTTGTTCGCGAGTGGCATAAAATGGTAGCGCCGTAGATTCGCTAATATCTATATTTCGCCATATATTAAACTCATGAACTCCTGTAAAAACAGCGTCAATCTTGTGTTCTTTTATTTTTTCAGAAAGTACCTCCACCTCAGCAGTACTAATATCCCAAATTTCATCTGCCAGGGTCTTAGCCGGAGATTGTGATACGCTCAGGTTATCGGTTACTATAGTATAAGCCCCATTAAACTGGGCATATTCTACTATATCCATACTACCGATAGGTTTACCAGCTAGAACTAATATTTTCTTTCCTGTATATTTTTTCATTATATTAATTCGTATTGTTCTAGCATTATCTGAATCTCTTCTTTAGAATTAAACATCAATACATCAATTATAGACAGCCAAGGTACAAACTCATTATTAAATTGCTTATATTCAATAGGTAATGGTTTGATAAAGTTAAGCTGAATACCATGTATGTCGAAATTCTCTTTCTTATAAAGTTCCTGACCTCCAATAGCATTGATATATTGAGTAGCTCCTTC
>DATCKK010000362.1:0-6172 GCA_036562325.1 Cytophagaceae bacterium
GAATGGTATTATCACAACTCGCCAGAACCAAGTTTGCAATCACGGCTTTTCCTTCTATACTATCCGGATGCAAACCGGACCATTCCGCATCTACTTTACCGGAAAGAGATAAATACTTTTTACTAAAATTAGTTTTAGCAAAATCAATATAATTTATATCACCGACAATTTTAAAAAAGGTTGTAGAAAGATCTGCCCTGAACTTAACATCCGTTTTAAAAGCAGTATCTTCCGACTTAAGGACAGCAGTAAGTTCTTTATCTTTGTATTTTCCAAGGCTATATATACTTCCATACTTATAACCTTTATAATCCAATTCGGTAATATTAATTTCATAAGCCTTAATTTCACTGGAAGTAGTAACAAACTCTCCATTAAATGAGACGAGGCCCAATACTTCCTTTCTCAACAGCTTACCAAGAAGCACATCGTTCGCACTAAGCTTTCCTTTATAGCCGGCGAAGGAAAATGAAGAATCAAAACTGATTTTACCATGAGCTTTTACCGAGCCTGCATGTGATCGCACATTTACTTTTACTACCGGTTCCAAGAGCCTGCCTTCAATATTTCCGGAAGCTATTACCCTAGCAATAACTCCTGTATCCACTAATGTATCAGCCGCTGAGAATACCTTACGAAGAATACTTTTTCCAACGGTCAAATTATCCATAACAAAGTTAATCCGTGCCTCGGATAGCTGTGTAAAATCTTGCCCCTGAAAACTTCCTTTATAATAAAAATCGTTTGCTGTTTTAACCTCTATATCTTTCCCTTTAAAATAAGAAATACCACCACTGACAATTCCTGAGATTACAGCCTTATCACTTTGTAAATAGTTATACTTATCAATTCCGCTTACAAAGTAAGCCAGGTCTTTTACCGATATTGTATCATTTTCAAACCTGGAATTGAGTGCAATTTTTTCGAAGGTTAAATCTACCGGAACACTAACTCGAATAGTATCATCAAAATAAGAATAAGGAGTAATCAGTTTTTGGACATCTACCAGAATATTCTCTTCATTGATTGCTATACGGCCTGCCAGGTCTTTAAGCTCCAATCCGCTTTTTTCTTTCAACGACGCTTTAGCAACACTTACTACTATCAGTCTTCCTTGCGAATAAAAAAAACGATCTACGATACCATTAACATCCTTTGCATTTATATGAGTAAAATCAAAAGCAGTTTTATTTATAGCCATAGATTGGGGAGCTGATAAATCCTTATATTCAAAAGTGCTGTTCTCAAACTTTGCATTCAATGCAGTTATCCGAAATGGAGTTGGTTGTGCTGATTGAGTGGAAGTATCTATAACGACAGGCGTTCTTCTTTGAAGAAAAACATTGGTATTCAAAAATTCAACTCCTTCTATCTTCATATGCAAATCTTTTAGCCCCAATGTTTCAAATAATACCCATGCATCTTCAGAATAGGCAGAAAGATCTATACCTTGTTGTTCATCTATATAAGTAAAACGAACATTTTTTAAAGACGACTCTTCAATAGTAAACACCCAGGGCTCTCCCGAACTGGCAGTAGTATCCGTAAAGGCATTTATCAAAAACTGATAATTAAATGCTCCGTTATTGGTACGATAAAGGTTTACATCAGCATCCTCTACCAACACATGTTCCAATATTATTTTCTTCTTTAATAGTGCCGTCCAATAAGGATCTCCTTTAATCGTTTTACTCCGCACCAGCGTCTTTCCCTGTTGATCTTCAATGAATACATCCGTTAATTTTAATTCATCCCCCAATCCAAACCGCAAACCTCCTACCCGAAACCTGGTTTGAGTCTTTTGTGATAAAGTGGCACTGATATAATCAGCTATCTTTCGTTGTACAAAGGGTAAATGCAAAATACCTATAAGGAGAGAACAAAAAATAAGCACTCCGGAAAAAATAATTATTCCGGTTTTTAATATTCTCAGACTGGCCTTCCGTAAATGATTTGTCATTTATAACTTTATATTATAATAATCCGGCAGGAAGGGCTATTGTTATTTCCATAGGAAGCAGGTTTTAAATAGTGCGGATTTTTGTTAAATTGAAACTCAAAGTAAACCGATTAAGTTCCGCCTTATACAAGTAAAAAAATGGCTACATGCGGCTATATTTGCCCCTCCTGTGGGGGTACGAAAATTGATTCAGAAGGAAAGGATTGCCAATGGTGCAATACTACCGAAAACACTGGCCACAATAAACATTCATCCGATGAAGATACTGACCTTACTGAATGGATCAGGGAAGTACATGAAGGAAAATGTTGCAGTGATTAGGCACAAAAGGGACCGAACAAGTAGCTCTTACAGAGTAAGCCGATCCCCCGGTGATAAATAAAATTTAAAGTCGGCTTATTCAGCTTCTCCGCTTCCCGATTTTTCAAGATTTCTATCTTTATGAATATTGGTGCCACTCCGGCCAACATCGATATCTTTATAATCTGGAGGATAAGGGAGTTTTCCTGCGGAGCCTTCAGGATCTTCATACTCCTGTTTTTTATGCTCTACCTCTTCCTGTTTTCGTTGCTCAATGTCTTCTTTTTGAACTTTTTTAATTCGTTCTCTTACTTCCTTGGTTAACGCAGCCCTGCCTTCTTCTGACAAAGGAGGATTTCTGGTAAATTCTTTTCGTTTCATACCCATTTCGCCTTTATTCATTCAACACTTGCTTATCCAAACAGATTCCTGAACAAAAAGAAGAATCCAACAAAATCTTCAAGGAGAAAACCATTAAAGATATAAACAAGGTAACAAACAATCGCCTATACTATTTTTGGTTATTTAAATTAGAGAAGATATTGTAAACAAGCCCAAAAAGCAGAGATAATATAAAAAGTAATAAATCCTGAATTACAACTCACTCTCAAACTCTTTCAAACAGGTATTCAACGTAAGTTCCGTACGCTTATATAACTCATAATTTCCTTTGTCCATTTTTACCAGCATCATCTGACACTCTTTCAAAAAACCAGGTGCGAAATCTTTATCATTTTGAGAAATATCCAAAGCATTATCTATGAGATCAGCATATTTTATAGTCTGAGCCTCAGCGCTGGTTTTACCAAGCCTTTCAGCTTCTTTTGTTTTTCTTTGTTTTCTATTCAGCTTAGGAAATTTTTCTTTCACATAAATATCCGTAAGTTCCACTACCAGTTGAGTGGTATGCCTGGCCCTGGACGCTCCCATCAGGCTTTTTAGAAATTCAAAAATCTCTTCTCTCGTAGTTGGTGTATCTTCCAACACATCATGTAGTATAGCTGCAGACAATATGGTTACATCATCGGTATATTCTCTAAGCAGTTTCATTACACGCTCAGGATGAACAATGTATCTCTCTCCGGTATATCGCCTTACCTGATCACCATGTGCCGTATCTGCAAATTGAATAACTTTACTTAACAGAGCCTCCATATTCACCTCCGAAAAATTAACACCTTTAATTAATTAACGGACACACTCCTAACAAGTTGTATCGCTGAAGGTTTATCCGGCTTCTTTACCTGTTTTTAGTAAGCTAACATTTACAGACAGGTATCAGTTTTTCTTACTAAAGAGAAAGAGGTATGAGAGGTATAGCATGTTTAATTATCGGATTTATTATAATCGCAGGATGCTCAAAAAAAACACTTATCTGGAAAGAAGACGCTGTAGATGTTTCCCACTATAGAACCTATGCCTTTTTGCCACCAGGAGATACTCTGTTCAACACCAGTTTATATAACAATATTCTGGAAGATATAATAGACGATATAAATAATGATTTACAAAAAGCAGGCTATGTGTTACGGCCGGAAAAGCCTGAACTATTGGTGATGATACATACCAACCTGGATAAAGATATCCAATATTTACCGGCAGCTTATCCTTACTACAGCCCCGGATTTTATGAGCGTCCCTACTTTGATGCTTATTACTACTACCCCGACTATCCAAATCTTAAAGGATTTAGTGCAGGGCCTGAGATCACTGAAGTGGAGTACTCCAAGGGTACCGTTGTTATTGATTTTATAGACCGGAAATCGGGTGATATTATATGGCGGGGAAGAAGCCAGATGAAAGAACATATGGAGGTTTCTAACCAACAGGATATAGAAGAAATCGCCAAAGGAGTAAAGGGTGAAGTAGAAACCATTTTGAATAGCCTTCCGGATTCCAGAGGATAAACAACATTAAATAAATTTTCTGGTATCCCCAAAGGCAAGTTTCAATGCTTTAACAATAACAAGGCTGTCCGGTTGTTTTAAGTAAAGACTGTTGTACAATGAAAAAGGCAGCATATTTACTAATTGCAGGAATAGTATTAATCGTTTCCTGCGCAAGAGAAGTACAGACGGTAAAGGTAGAGGGGTTTGATTTCTCCAATTATGAAACGTTTGCCTTCTTACCACCCGGCGATACTATATTAAATACCTTTCTTGATGAACAATCGGCTAACCAGATTATGAACAGGGTATCATCTGAGTTTCAAAAAAGGGGATACAAACTGGATACAAAAAATCCGGACTTCCTGATATTGGTTCATACCAATTTCGGCCTTGGCCAGGAAATACGTACCATGCCTTCCGGCTATGCGTACTACGGACCGGGCTTTTATCCGGGGCCGTTCTATGGAACGTATTATTATCCTGATTACTTTAACTATCCTGTTATTGGCGCCACACCCAATATCGAAGTCGTGGAATATGTAAGAGGTACGCTGGTTATTGACGTGATAGATGCCAAAAGTAAACAAATAGTATGGCGGGGCTATACCCAGGAAAGAGAGTATGATTATGACTACACATATGATCTGGAGCAGAAAGAGATCGACGAAGTCATTGAGGAGTTAACCGATGATATCAATAACATAGTAGAAAATTTTCCGGAATCGAGTTAATGTTATCGTTCACAACTATATTGTGATTTATTTATGCTTCCTCCTTCATTTACTTCTTCTCCATTCCTTCAGTGCCCCTAACTTCATCCCTTGTTCCCTTCCGAATAACAAATGTTTTCCTTCGCCTATTACCTGCGAAGAGTATATACCTGTATGGCCGGAAAACATATAGGCTGTAACGCATGCAATACCTGCATAAACACCTGCTTCCATGCCAAACAACTCAATTGCCATAATAGTTGTCGCAAGTGGCGTATTGGCTGCGCCGGAAAATACGGCCACAAATCCTATCCCGGCAAGCAAAGCCATTGGTAATGGAATGAACAGCGATAGCGCATTACCTAAGGTGGCTCCTATAAAAAACAATGGAGTAACCTCCCCTCCTTTAAACGCGGCACCCAAAGTAATAGCCGTAAATAATAACTTAAGAGCAAAATCATATACCGGCAATTGTTCCTCAAAAGAGTCGACTATGACAGGTATTCCCAAACCAATATATTTTGTCGTACCTAACGCCAACACAGCCACAACAACCATTACTCCTCCTACAGCAGGCCGCAAAGGGGCATAAGATATTTTACTCTTAAGCCGGGAACTTATAGCATGAGTAAGCCTGATGAAACATACAGCCGTAAGGCCAAAGGCAATACCGGCCAATATTGTATACAATATGTTAAGGGGGGTTAACAGAGGAATATCATTTATATAATACCCGGTGTGCAAAACACCCCAGCCATCACACACAAGATCTCCAATCACTGCTGCCAATAAACAGGGGAATATAGCATTATAACGTAATCTGCCTATATAATAAACTTCGAGGGCGAAGAGCATACCTGCCAGGGGAGTTCCGAACACAGAAGCAAAACCGGCACTTATACCACATAATAAAATAATAATCCGGTCTCTGGGCCGTACTTTTATCCAATGATTTAGCTGATCCGCAATAGAAGCTCCCATTTGTACTGCCGTACCTTCACGCCCTGCACTGCCACCAAAAAAATGAGTGGCTACTGTACCAATCAAAATAAGCGGAGCCATTTTAAAGTGCAGCATCTTCCCTGGCTTATGAATCTGTTCAAGTACTAAATTATTCCCGGCTTCTACCTCTTTCCCCAGGTAATGATACATAAGCCCGATCAACAAACCTCCCAATGGAAGTAATCCAATAATCCATGGATGAGACTCTCTCCAGTTAGTTGCCCAATCTAAGGCCACCAGAAAAAATGCAGAAGCCGAGCCGGCAAGTACACCAATGATAGCACTAATGAGAATCCACTTAAGTATATAAG
>DATCKK010000366.1:0-8338 GCA_036562325.1 Cytophagaceae bacterium
ATTATATACTAATTAAAACAAAAACGTTCGTTAAATTTTAAGTATTGTAAATGAATTTAAGCATGAGAGTTTCACTTTTATTATTATTTCTGATCACATTTTTTTCCATCTCTGCCAGAGCCTCTAAAATATTGGTACCCATGGATAATGTCCAAAAAAATCACTTAAAGGCTTATGGTATAGCATATTGGGTATTGACTTTTGATCAGGAAGTTAACTGGTTATTGAATTACCGGGGCGGGAGCTTCATGTTTCAGCACAATCAAAAATTTGAAAATGAACTGATAATCAGAGGTGTTAGCTATGAAGTTATTTCCGACGCACAAGCCAATCAAATCATAAACGAGATTTCCAGTCCGGATGTAAATATGGATGTGGTAAAACTGGAAAAAGCTCCCAAAGTGGCTGTTTACTCGCCCAAAACCAAATTACCGTGGGACGATGCTGTTACTTTGGTGCTTACTTATGCAGAAATTCCCTACACAGTAGTGTTTGACGACGAAGTGCTATATGGAGAGCTACCCAAATATGACTGGCTGCACCTGCACCATGAAGATTTTACAGGACAATATGGAAAATTTTATTCCATGTACAAATTCCAGCCCTGGTATGTCAAGCAACAGGAAGAATACGAACTATCAGCCAAAAAACACGGCTTTAATAAAGTGTCTGAACTTAAATTAGGGGTGGTAAAAAAGATAAGGGATTTTTGCGCCGGAGGAGGTTTTCTTTTTGCCATGTGCTCAGCTACTGACACTTACGATATAGCTCTTGCAGCAGAAGGAGTAGATATTTGCGAATCTATGTACGATGGTGATCCGGCAGACCCTAATGCCCAGAAAAAACTGGATTATTCCAAAACATTTGCATTTAAAGATTTCTCTTTGGTTATGAATCCTTATGAGTACGAATACTCCAACATTGATAATTTACCGCATGAAAGAGGAGTTTCTGAAAACAATGACTTTTTCACTCTGTTTCAGTTTTCAGCCAAATGGGATCCTATACCAAGTATGTTAACCCAGAATCATACAACTACCATCAAAGGATTCATGGGACAAACAACTGCATTCAAAAAGAAGCTGATTAAACCTGAAGTTTTAATAATGGGGGAAAATAAAACCTGCAATGAAGCAAGGTATATCCACAGCACTTACGGTAAAGGGACATGGACATTTTATGGAGGACACGACCCTGAAGACTACCAACATTTTGTAGGAGAAGAGCCAACCGACCTAAACCTGCACCCCAACTCTCCGGGTTATAGGCTTATTTTGAACAATATATTATTCCCTGCTGCAAAAAAGAAGAAGCAAAAAACCTAAGGCCTATGATCAATGTTATGCTTTGCGGTTAGATTTTCAAAGTCTGATTAATGCATGACATTGATCAAATTCCCAAACTAAAAATCCCAATAACACCAACTTTCAGAATTCCAATTTATGCCTGACAACATAGTTTGGTGATTTCAACTTTGGGAATTATTCATTTTTCAGATTTCGGAATTTGTTTTTTTATAAAATTAGACTTGCATTAATGCATTCTATTGTGCCTAATTCCAATCTCTACCATTATTTTAGCTTCAGCTTCCAGCATTTCCTTCAAGCGCTGTTTTACTTCATCCTCCGGCATGTATTCTTTGGCGAGATCTACAAAATTGACATAATGATTGGCCTCAGAGATCATCAATTCATGATAAAACTTTCTTAAACCTTCATCTGCAATATTTTCGGATAATAGTCGAAATCGCTCACAGCTTCTGGCTTCGATTAACGCATTAATCAAAAGTTTATCCATTAACTGACGTTCTATTTTTCCTCCTTTCCGTTCCAGTTTACCCAATTCTACCACATATTCATCTGTACGCTTGGGCCCTAGTTTCATACCACGCTTATTCAATTCATTTAATACCATTCGGAAGTGCGTCCATTCTTCCGCCACGACCGGAGTTAACACTTCCACAAGTTTCTCCCTTTCGGGGAATTGCACTATTAACGAAATACAGGAGGAAGCTGCTTTTTGCTCGCAGTAAGCATGGTCTATAAGTATTTCTTCAATATTTTTTTCAGCAATATTGACCCAACGCGGATCAGTAGGTAGTTTTAAGCCTAACATGACAAATTATAGATTCATTGAGATGCAAAAATAATAAACGGCCGCCAAAGTGACTAATCGTAAAATCTCCAGGTTATTCCAAATTCAAAGGTTCTCATTAAACCCGGATAATATGGAGTTACAAAATATCCTCTCTCAAGCAACCCTTCATTAAAGTGTGATAACCTTAAAAATATCAAAGCAGACTTAACCTCCATATTCAAAAATAGGTCACCCAACAAGTATTGTTGAGTTTCAAAGGTGTTATTTAAATAGAACTGTTGGGTTACCGGCATATAATTATTGGCGAAGTAGGTACTTCGATAATATAAATCCAGCCCTAGCTGAGCATGTAAAGCATTTTTTAATATTTTATTCTGGATATAAAACCTGAAATGATTGAAAACAGGAGGCACTCTAAGTACATCCGGGCCGGAAACAGAAGAAAAACGGACAATATTTTCAAAGTTCAGACTTTTATACCGATATATCAATGATGAACCGGCAGATATGTACTGAATTGCCTCATTAGTTTGTTGAGGAATAGCAGAAGCATCGTAATAAATATAATTCTGGATATTGGCTAGGTTTACAAATGGCCCAATCGAAAAGTTTCCAAACCGGACTCTGGCATTTACCTGCAAATTATCTGAAAGAGTATTAACAAATTGTGGATTGTACCAGCCAAAATTATTGCCAATATACATTCTCTGTACCAATGTAGGAGAGCTATTTACCCGATAATATAAAAGTTGAAAAGCCTTATTTAAATATTCCCCTCTTATCAGATAATCTTCTCCCAGCATAAACTCCCCATTAACCCGGGCCATGGAAGTTGGAGAAATAGTATATCTGGCGGCACCTCCGACAAAATAATCATAGTAAGCTCTGGTAGCCTCAGGTGCATAAGAGTGTTCCAAAGTATAATATCTGTTTCTAAAATAAACCCTTGCAAACATTTTCCCAATTACACCTTTGATACCGGCTATATTCTGAAATAACCTGTAATCCATGCGATCCTGAGTAGCATTCTGATCAAATAAAGTAATTTGGTAAGGGATAAAAGCAGTATCCGAAGCAAGGTCTTTATCATCATACCGATTGACCCTTTTCTGAATGTCAACTATGTCAAACAGGTAAAAATTTCTGGTACTATCTAAGGCCAGCTCCTGAAACAGGTGATAGTTATACCTTTTTTCCAGGCTCCTTGCATTAAACAACCTCACAGGCTCTAACTGAAAATCAAACAAATCATCTGTTGTTTCTTCTCCTGAAGGTGGCAATACACCGCCCGTCTCATTGATGGTATGGTGGAGGTGGGAAAAATTAGCCATGATCTGATATTTCCCATTGGCAGAAAAATAGCGGGTATAAAACGAAAACGCCCAATGGCTTGCCTGATTCTCTCTTGGCTGAGGAAATCCGATTTGTTTCTGGGAAGTAATTCTTCTTAGATCACCACCAAAGTTCCAATAAGGATTCACATTCCGGGAAAAAATAGCTCTCAACATTTGCTGTCCCTTACTTCCCTGAAGATAGGAAAGGCTGGTAAATGGAGACTTGGTATCGTAATAGCGAATACCGGAAGGATCGTAAGCATAACGGTCAAACACTGTTACCCCTAAAGTTCGCCCTATAGTCCCGGGAGGAACATAAAATATCGGTGAAAGCGGTGTAGCGTAATTTCCAAGATTCTGATAAAGGATATCATTCTCATATAAGAAATCATACTCATGGATACCATTGATTAAGGTATCCACCGCATACGTAGTATCCACCATATTCAGCACATCATCTTCCAGCACATACCTGGTAGACTTCGGCCCATACAACAGTTGAGTAGTATCATCCAGGATTTGAGAATAACCTGAAAAAACTATTCCTGCTAATGAGATTAATACTAAAAAAAGTTTTTTGAGCATATTTAAAACTTTCTCAAAAATACAGAATATCCATTGTTAAATCCTAATTATACTCCACGGCCTTTTTAATCAACTCCTTGAATTCCTCCCAACCTTCCGGAATCTGAATTTGAATAGGTATATAAAACAAGCGATCCATTGGAAGAATACCGGAAAACTCCTTTTTCAACAACCGGGCCATATCCTTCTCGGTAGTTACAAAAGCTATTTTTTCTTCTGTGCTTATCCCTTTTTCAAAAATTTCTTTCAGGTCTTTGCTACTATAATTATAATGATCGGGGAATGTTATTTGCCGGACCAATTCATAATTTTCACCTACAAATTCATAGAAAGGCTCAGGCCTGGCTATTCCTGAAAAAGCAACTACTTTTTGCCCCGACAGCAATGTTCCCTCCCCCGAAAACGACAAGGGTGTTTGATACTTAATACCCGTAAAAAAAACAGGAATCGGCCTTTGGGTATAATTATGAATCCTGCCTGTAATTTCCTCCCTTTCTCTTTTATTTATCCGATCAGGACATTTGCTCACAATCACCATATCGGCCCTTGCAGCCCCTTTAGATGACTCTCTTAATCTCCCTGCGGGTAATAAAAAATCTTTATAAAATAACCGATTAAAATCAGTTACCAGAATGCTAAAATCAGGAGTAACCGCCCGATGCTGAAAAGCATCATCCATTATAATCAGATTGGTTTCTTTATAAGTGGAAATAATTTTGGAAATGGCGGCAGCACGCTTCTCTCCTACTGCCACCTTAACCAACGAGGAATACTTTAAATAAAACTGGAAAGGTTCATCCCCAATAGTTTCTGCCGTAGAATCAGAATCAGCGAATAAAAAACCCTGGGTTTTCCTGCCATATCCCCTGCTTAAAGTACATATCTTTCGTTCTTCTGCCAACAGCCGAATTAAATACTCTACCACAGGGCTCTTTCCTGTGCCTCCCACTGTCAGATTCCCAACAGAAATTACTTTTACAGGAAAACGGGTGGATCTAAAAATTCCCCAATCATACATTTTATTCCGGATGGTGGTGACCAGGTCGTACAAAACGGAAAAAGGGAACAGTAATATTTTAAAAACAACCATCCGATAAATTATTATGATCCAGACTTGCTTTTAGCCTCTAATTGATTAAAATTGTTTGGAATTTTTTACAGGCAATATTAGTATAAGTATTTATGAAAATAAAAGAAATTACTTCCTTCCTTGAATCCATCGCACCACTTTCCCTGCAGGAATCTTATGATAACTCAGGATTACTGGTTGGTGACCCCGGTACTGAAATTACAAAAGTACTGATCACCCTGGATATCACCGAGGAAGTGATTGATGAAGCGGTACAGGAAGGAGCTAATCTGATAATAGCCCATCACCCGATTATTTTCAAAGGATTAAAAAAATTAACCGGAAGCAACTATGTAGAGAGGACTGTGCTGAAAGCTATAAAAAATGACATTGCTTTGTATGCCATTCACACCAACCTCGACAACGTTTCTAATGGGGTAAATTACAAAATTGCAGAAAAGGTTGGGTTAAAAAATGTCAAAATCCTGCTTCCCAAAAAGCAAACTCTAAAAAAACTCATCACCTTTATACCGCTGGAGGCAACAGACAAAGTAATGAGTGCTTTGTATAAGGCTGGAGCAGGGAATATCGGCAACTACAGTGAATGCAGTTTCCAAATGGAAGGCACAGGCACCTTTAAACCCAACGAAGCCGCCAACCCGGCGATTGGAGCAGCTAATCAACTGGAACATGTCACTGAAAAGCGGACTGAAGTCATTTACCCTGACTATGCTGAGTCCAGAATAATTGCAGCGTTAAAAGAAACTCACCCGTATGAAGAGCCGGCATTTGATATTATACCTTTGGACAATGAAAACCCAATGGCCGGCTCAGGAGTGATCGGGGAGCTGGAGGAATCGCGGGAAGAATCAGACTTCTTAAAGGAACTTAAGGCCAGGTTATCCCTGGATTGTATACGACACACGGCTTTCACCGGAAAAAAAGTAAAAAAGGTTGCTATTTGTGGAGGATCAGGGAGCTTTTTATTGAAAAATGCTGTTAGGTCAGGTGCGGACGTATATATTTCTGCGGACTTCAAATACCATGAGTTCTTTGATGCAGAAAAAAAGATTCTGATTGCAGATATAGGACACTATGAAAGTGAAGTTTTTACAAAAGAATTAATTTGTGAGTTTTTAATAAAAAAATTTACTAATATTGCAGTTGTTTTGTCTAAAATTAAAACTAATCCAATAAGTTATCTATAAATAGATGGAAAGCACGATAGCACAAAAACTAGAAGCCCTCGTAAAACTTCAAACCATTGATTCAAAACTTGATGAAATAAAAAAAATTAGAGGAGATTTACCCGAAGAAGTTAGAGACCTTGAAGATGAGCTAGCAGGATATGAAACCAGGGTAGGTAAATTTAACGATGAAATAGGCACACTTGAAGAAGACATCAAAAAATTCAAGCAAGCCATAAAAGACGCAGAAAAGAACATTAAAAAATACGGGGAGCAGCAAAACAACGTTAGAAATAACAGAGAGTACGATGCTATCACCAAAGAGATTGAGCTTCAGCAACTGGAAATCCAGATAAGTGAGAAAAAAATCAAAGAAGCTCAACACAAAATAGAACAAAAGAAACAAGATATTGCCAACACCAAAGCAATACTTGAAGAAAGAAAAAAAGACCTGAAGAGAAAAAAAGAAGAGCTTGAAGTAATTACCTCTGAAAGCAAAGATGAAGAGGCCAAGTTACTGAAAGAAAGGGAAAAAGCTGCAAAACAAATCGAAGACAGGTTGCTCCTCTCCTATAACAAAATCAGAAGCAATGCTAATAACGGCTTAGCTGTGGTGTCCGTAAAAAGAGATGCCTGCGGTGGTTGCTTCAACACCGTACCTCCACAAAGACAAGTAGACATCAGAGAAAAGAAAAAACTTATCGTTTGTGAGCATTGCGGAAGAATCTTTGCAGACGTTGAAGCTCCAATACTTGAAACTACCAAAAAATAATCATTTGAGGTACTATTGAGAATTGTCGATTCAAAAAATACATTTTCAGAGAGGGTGAGAGTAAAATCTCACCCTTTTTCCATTTTTATAATTATTCTGCTTCTCACCCCATTTTCTTCTTTAGCTGAATACACATTCACCAACAATCTTTACAATGCCTGGCAATCCTTTCTAAGTTTAAAAATGAAGGAAGGACAAGAATGGATAGCTAGAGAAAAACTGGAAAATCCGGATAATGATCTCACCCATCTAATCAAAAACTATAATGACATTATTATCCTGCTCATTTCCGAAGATGTAACTTTGTACAAAAAGCTAAAAAGTAACGAATCCTACCGGCTAACCTCTTTAAAAAAATCTGCACGCAACTCTCCCTGGCATCGCTATTCGCAAGCGGAAATACTTTTACAATGGGCATTTGTAAAATTAAAATTTGGAGATGAAACCGCCGCTGCCTGGAACCTTCGCCAGGCATATAGACTCCTGGAAGAAAATCGTAAACTGTATCCTGAATTTACAGAGCAAAAAAAATCACTGGGCTTTCTCAATATTATTATAGGATCCGTGCCTGACTCTTACCATTGGGTATTGAACATTATGGGAGTAAAGGGAAGTATCCCTGAAGGTATAAACCAGTTGGAAGAAGCAGCCACTAAAAAAAACTCATTCCAACTGGAAGCCCGGTTACTCAAAACCGTGATTGAATGCTTCATGCTCAACAAAGAGGAGAAAAGGTTTAAGGAGATCCGCGAATTATACTCCGAATATCCTGACAACCTGCTCATTCATTTTATATACGCCACCCTGCTAAGTAAAAACGATGAATCGCTGATGGCATTGAAAGTACTGGTAAACCGGCCCTCCGGTTCGGAATATATTCCCTTTCCTGTTTTGGATTTTATGGAAGGCGAAATTTACCTGTTCAAAGGAGACTATCTAAATGCAAGAGAAAGTTACCTGAAATTTCTCCATAACTTTAAAGGGAAAAACCTGATCAAAGACACCTATTTTAAACTTTTCCTCACCTACTGGCTGACTGGAGAAGACGAAAAAGCCATTGCCCATCTTAACAAAGTTTTGACAAGCGGCCAAACTTTATACGATTCAGACAAATATGCTCAACGATTTGCCGAACGAAAGGACTTTCCGGACAAACCACTCATGAAAGCTCGTTTATACACAGATGGTGGTTTTTATGAAGAGGCTTTCGAAATACTAAATGATTACTCGCTGGCGAAAGCTCCTTCCCTAAAAGATAAAATTGAATATTTCTATCGTACAGGCAGGCTCCATC
>DATCKK010000367.1:0-4880 GCA_036562325.1 Cytophagaceae bacterium
AAACAATGCTGGACAATTCCTTCTTCATCCAAAAGTTTTTGCAAAAGTTCTCCTGAAGGCCCGCCTTTGGGATATACCGCTACAGAACTTCCTCCCAGTTTTTTTATGGCTCTGGAGACATTGATTCCTCCACCTCCGGGCTCAAACTTAGGTGATGAACATCGTAACTTGTGTTCTGCCAGCACATGGTCGACCGAAGTGCTTTTGTCAATGGCAGGGCTTAAGGTAAGAGTAAAAATTGATTTCATCAGGTTAAGTTCTGTATGATAAAATGACTATTTAATCGCTTTCTTCCAGTTCTTCCAATATTTCCGCAAGTTCTTCAAAATCTTTCAGTCCGGGTTTTAACTCATTTCCTCCTTTTAAATTTATGCCGGAGGGCTTAACATTATCAAGAATTAAAGGCAAAGTCCCTTTATTGATATCAAAACCAATAATCACAGGATACTTTTCACATAATGAAACAAGTTCCTGATGGCATGACTCCAGGCTATTATTGGATTCAACCAAAAAATAGGCTACCTGGTTATGATATTTATTGAAAAAACTTATTAAGCCGGGAGTGTCAGAATAAGTCAGTTTAAGAATGACAGGGGCTTCGATCTGATCTAAACTATCCTGATAGTTTTCGGTAAGTTGCACATAGTTCAGATTCAGTTTTTTAGCTATTTCATTGATTTCAGCCACAGGAGTATTGTCAAACTCGCCAACAAGTTGAACTCCAGCCAGCCAATTTGAAATTTCGACTGCTTTTTCTATTGATACTGCATGGGGGGATTGGGAGCTTAATGGAAAGCCGATCATTTCTACTCCCATGCCGGCACAATACCGTGCGTCGGATAAATTGTTTACCTCACCTACCTTTACCAGTGTTTTTAACGCCATCTTGTAATTTTATAACCTGTTATAAAAAAGGAAACCGAAACAAAATAATTTAATAATATGTTATTTTCGAAGTTTTTCAGACAATATTTTATCCCTATCTTTGTAGTCGGTGATTATTCGTCAGTCGTTAAATTAGCAAAGCCAAAGGGAAACAACAAAAGGTTATGAATGTACCTGCTGTAAGAAAACTGGTTGAAAATTATACAATTTCTATTTTGCAGGAAGCAGAATGGAATCTTATTGAAGGAAAAGAGATGAACATTAGTGTAGGGGGTAAAGATGAAGGAGAGCAATTTACCCATATCACTGCCGCCATCTGGATTCTGGAAAATATGCGAATGAGGAATGTGGAATTTAATGAAGCATTATTAGAATACACCAAACAACTTAGAGAACCTATCAATTAAAAGCCTCTCCTTACAGTTCGGAAGAACTTTAAAAGAATTTCAACTGCCGGAGCCTCCCGGTAACAAATTATTGTATTACAATGAGCAGAAATGGAAGAGTATTAGTGGCGATGAGCGGCGGGATAGATAGTTCCGTAGCAGCAGTATTGTTGCATGAGCAAGGTTATGAAGTAGTGGGGATGACTATGAAAACCTGGGATTATGCTTCTTCCGGAGGGACAAAGAAAGAAACAGGTTGTTGCAGCCTGGATTCTATCAATGACGCCAGGGCAATTGCAGTTAATCTGGGATTTCCTCACTATATTTTAGACATACGTGAAGAGTTCGGTGATTATGTCATTAATCATTTTACTGAAGAGTATATTGCCGGGCGGACCCCTAACCCTTGTGTGCTTTGCAATACACATATCAAATGGGACGCTTTATTGCGAAGAGCTGATAAATTGGATTGTGAATTTATAGCCACGGGGCATTATGCCAACCTTAGAAATGAGAACGGCCGGTTTGTAATCTCCAAAGGATTAGATGAAAACAAAGATCAATCCTATGCTTTATGGGGAATTTCTCAGGAAAGCCTAAGCCGAACCATATTCCCGTTAGGCCATTTAAGAAAAACCGAGATCAGGGAAATGGCAAGAGAGAGAGGCTTTCATGATCTGGTGAATAAATCGGAGTCTTATGAGATCTGTTTTGTACCTGATAATGATTATCGGGGATTTTTAAAAAGAAGAGTAGAGGGGCTGGAAGAACAGGTAAAAGGAGGAGAGTTTGTCCTGGAAGACGGTACAGTGGTTGGAAAACACGAAGGATATCCATTTTACACGATAGGACAAAGAAAAGGGTTGGGAATTGCGCTCGGATACCCTGTATTTGTTACTGAAATCCAGAAAGATAAAAACCGGGTGGTTTTGGGCACTTATGAAGAACTGTCCAGAGACGGCATGTGGGTGGATAAACTGAATATGGGAAAATATGCAGACCTTAAAGGGATGAATCTTGAGACAGTGACGAAAGTAAGGTATAATGACCATGGAACCCCTGCAACAATAACTCAGATAGGAGATGGCATGAAAGTATTGTTCCACAAAGGTGTAAATGCTATAGCACCAGGCCAGGCGGCAGTTTTTTATGAAGGGAATGATGTGGTAGGAGGAGGATGGATCAAAGCTAGTTTCCGCCAGGAGCAGGGAGAATAAAAAATGCATTTAGAATTTTGATATAAAAGCATGGAATTACCCATGCTTTTATATTTTTACCCGGTTTTTTCGTTTACTTAAATAATCGAAACGGAATATATAGTCATCCGTAAAGTCCTTAATTGTTTATCTCATTGAAACAGATATTTTTAATATTTATTACAGCATTTACTTTGTATGGTTTGCATTCTTGTAAGCCCACGGAAGTAACCCCCGATCCGTCCTTGTTAGGATATGATTATGCGCCTATAGATTCGGGAAGTTATTGGATATATGATGTCATCAGAATAGAATACGATCCTTTGGAGCCGGTTTATGATACCTTTGAGTTGAAAGAGGTTATAGGAGAGTCCACTATTTTTAATGATGAAGTCAGATACAATGTTCTTCGCTACACCAGAAAGGATAGTACAGAAAACTGGCCTTTGCAGCCGGATTCTGTTTGGACAGTGAGCAAAAATACAAGCCGGTTTATTAAGGTAGAAAATAATTATCGCTTCATTAAACTAACCTTTCCTGTGGAAGAAAAAAAATCCTGGAATGGCAATGATTTAAATACTTTGAAGGAAGACGAATATCAATACATTAATGTAGGCAAATCATATAAGGCAGGCGATGTTAACTATCCTCAAACACTTATTGTAGAGCAAAATAACAGTTCGAGCGTAATTGATAAGGATTATCGGATTGAGGTATATGCTAAAAATATAGGCCTTATTTATGTAGAGAAAGAGGTTTTGAAATACGATCAGACAGCTATAGGGCAATTTAAAATTGAAACCGGAATCAGATATGTACAAACTTTAAAGGATTATGTAATAAAATAGAATCCTGCCTGTATTATGCATATAGCAAAAATTAGTTAAATTGTATTCGTAATGTAAGTCATTATGTATAAATCTTTCACGTTATCAAATTTAATTTTCGGTGTTTTGTTTTTGCTGCCACTTTTTTCGGTAGCTCAGGAGAAGAAATACCTGATTTATTTTACGGATAAAAATAATTCAACCTATTCTATTGACGCTCCACACGAATTTTTATCTGCCAGAGCTATTGAGCGACGTACTAAACAAAATATAGCCATAACAGAATCAGACTTACCGGTGTCAAAAAAATACATTGACTCAATTAAGAACAAAGGGGCTAATGTGTTGTATACCAGCAGGTGGTTCAATGCCGCACTGATTGAAACTACGCCGGATAATATTTCAAATATTCTGGCATTGGATTTTGTAAAAAGTTCAGACAACTTACTTAAAAAGTCCAATCCCAGAGCATTAAATGAAATTGAAGAAACAGAAGAAATTGCAGGGATAAATGAAAACTATGGAAACTCATACAATCAGGTTTCGATGCTAGGGGCCGATATGCTTCATGCCAAAGGCTATAAAGGAGAAGGAATGCTGATCGCTGTGATTGATGCAGGTTTTCAGAATGTTAATCTTCTTTCGGCTTTTGATTCTTTATTTGCTAATGGCCAAATTAAAGCAACGTATGATTTTGTATCCATGGAAGAAAATGTCTATGACAACCACAATCATGGAACCAATGTATTGTCTGCCATAGCTGGTTACTTGGATGATGAATTGATAGGTACAGCCTATAAAGCAGATTTCCTATTACTTAGAACCGAGAATGTAACTTATGAATATGAAGTAGAAGAAGTGTATTGGTTGTTAGCTGCAGAGTATGCAGATAGTGCGGGAGCGGATATTATAAACTCATCTCTCGGATACTCTACCTTCGATGATAGTGACATGGATCATAGTTATGATGATATGGATGGAAACACTACCATAATTACCAGAGCAGCAGACCGGGCAGCAGCGGCAGGTATTCTGGTGGTTACCAGCGCAGGCAATGAAGGTAATACTTCCTGGAATTATATAGTCGCTCCGGCAGACGGTGATTCAGTACTCGCAGTAGGGGCTGTTGATGCCAATAAATATTATGCATCTTTGAGTTCAAAGGGCCCTTCTTCTGATGGAAGAATAAAACCGGATGTTGCAGCACAAGGCTCAGCAGTAGTGGTGGCCACTCATTACGGTGGAATATCAACAAGCAGTGGCACCTCATTTGCCGCTCCGTTGATGGCAGGATTTGCTGCTTTGCTATGGCAGGCAAATCCCGAGCTTACCAATATGGAACTTATGGAAATGATTAAAAAGCTTGGATCTAACTATACAACCCCTGATAACTTTATTGGTTACGGAATTCCCAAATACATTGATCCTCAGGTAGCAGGTAAAACGAATGCTTCTTATACTTTTTTCCCAAATCCTTTTATAGGAGAAATGTTGGGCTTTTATGTTCGTCCGGAGTATCAGAATATTCCTGTAACGGTGAAAGTTTATGATACTACAGGTAAACAGGTATTGGATGAATATTTAGC
>DATCKK010000665.1:0-2648 GCA_036562325.1 Cytophagaceae bacterium
TCATTGTATGGGCTCACCACATGTTCGTTACAGGTATGAATCCTTTCCTTGGGTCTGTGTTCATGTTCCTGACATTGATTATTGCGGTGCCTTCGGCTGTTAAAGCATTTAACTACATCACTACCTTGTGGAGAGGTAATATAGTGTTTACCCCTGCCATGTTATTCTCTATCGGACTGGTTTCCTTCTTTATTTCCGGAGGTTTGACTGGTATCGTATTGGGTAACTCTGCTGCTGACATTCAATTACATGATACCTATTTCGTTGTAGCTCACTTTCACCTTGTAATGGGTAGTGCTGCATTCTTTGGTATGCTTGCAGGAGTTTATCACTGGTATCCTAAAATGTTCGGAAGAATGATGGATAGTACTTTAGGTTATATTCACTTCTGGGCATCGTTTGTTGGAATTTACTTGGTATTCATGCCATTGCACTATATTGGTATTGCCGGATTCCCAAGAAGATATTACTCCTTCACCGGATTTGACGCATTCCAAACCTTTACTGATTTACACGTATTCGTGAGCGTTGCGGCTATTGTAACCTTTGCAGCTCAGTTCATTTTTGTATTCAACTTCTTCTATAGCATGTTTAAAGGTAAAAAAGCACCTGCTAACCCATGGAAGTCTAATACATTAGAATGGACTACTCCTGTAAATCCAGGGCATGGTAACTGGCCAGGTGAAATACCTACAGTTTACAGATGGGCTTACGATTACAGTAAACCAGGTGCCGAAGATGATTATATACCTCAACATATTCCTTATTCTCAAACTAAGTCATCTAACTTGCCTCATGAAAATGAATTAATAGGCAAAGAAGAAGGCAGGTAAATGCAATGACTACTGAATATTCTATATTCAGAAAATTAGGTATAACTACTATAGTTGCAGTTTATATACTGATACTTGTAGGTGGAATTGTTAGAAGCACGGGATCAGGTATGGGGTGTCCAGACTGGCCCAAGTGTTTCGGAAACTGGGTTCCTCCTACAAGTATAACAGAATTACCAACTGATTATAAGGAAGTTTATTCAGAAAAGCGTAGGGCTAAAAATCTGAGAATAGCTTCTGTTTTGGAAAGTATGGGTTTTACAGAATTAGCGGTAAAAATAGCACATGATGAATCCATTTATACAGAGTTGGATTTTAACCCTGTTAAAACCTGGATCGAGTATGTGAACCGGATAGTTGGTGTTTTGATTGGCTTCTTTATATTTCTGGTTCTTGTTTATTCCTTTCCCTATCTTAAATCTGATAAATCCATATTTTATTTAAGTCTGCTTTCATTTGTCCTTGTAGGATTTGAAGGTTGGCTTGGTTCAATAGTGGTATCAACCAATTTGTTACCTTTTACAATTACCATTCACATGGTAGTTGCTCTTATACTTGTATGTCTGTTGATTTATGTAGTGGTTAAATCACAGAAGGAAAGTATATCAAATATTAAAATAGGTAATTTAAACCGAATTATATCAGTAACTGTAATTCTGTTTATGGCTACGCTGGTTCAAATAGTGCTGGGAACGCAGGTAAGAGAGGCTGTTGATCATATAGCCATGGTAATAGCCGATAGAAATGAATGGGTTAGTCATTTAGGAGTTTCATTTCTTGTTCATCGGTCATTCTCTATTTTGCTGCTTGGGCTTTGTGCGTACTTGTTTTATTTAATCACGAAGAGTGTGAATAAAGACAGTGTATTGTATAAAACGACGGTTTGGATGAGCGTTTTGGTAATAGCTGAAATTATTACTGGTATCAATTTAAATTATATGGGCTATTCGGCTATTGTTCAGCCTGTTCATTTAACATTGGGTACAATAATTCTAGGGCTTCAGTTTTATATTTATATTATTATTAACTTTAATAAAAAATATAATATAGCCTGAAAAGGAATTAAAGATTATGGTTTCTAAGGAATTTGATAATGTAGTGGAAGCTCCCTCATTGGGAATCAGAATGAAAGCCTGGCTTCAGTTGCTGAAGTTCCGACTTACATTTGTGGTTACATTCTCAGGAGGGATGGGGTATATGTTAGGTGCTACTAAAAATATAGACACCTTACATTTTATATTATTTATACTAGGCGGATTCTTGATGACAGTTTCTGCCAATGTTATTAATCAGATCATTGAAAAAGATTCCGACAGGCTGATGAAGCGAACCTCCGGAAGGCCCTTGCCTACAGGAGTGATTTCAGTTTCAGAGGCTATGACTTTTGCTTTAGTGACTGGTATAGTCGGGTTCGCTATTTTATTATTTTATACCAATACACTTGCTGCGCTGTTAACTCTTTTTTCAACCATCATGTATGGGTTTGCATATACCCCATTAAAAAGAATTAACCCTGTGGCCGTATTGGTAGGGGCTATTCCTGGGGCACTTCCTCCACTGATAGGTTGGGTGGCCATAACAGGAGAGTTTCAGATATTAGGTTTTTTACTATTTGGTATACAGTTTATATGGCAATTCCCTCATTTTTGGGCTATTGCCTGGGTATTGGATGATGATTATAAAAAAGCAGGGATCAGGCTGTTGCCTGGTAATGGGGCAAAAGATATCAATACTGCTTTCCAGATTATGATCTATACCCTTATGTTGATCCCGTTAGGGTTGATACCAGCTAAACTGGGTTATACAGGTATCAAT
>DATCKK010000383.1:0-1618 GCA_036562325.1 Cytophagaceae bacterium
GGGCATATCCAGAAATCCCTGTGCTACTGCAGAACCGGTATCTCCGGAAGTTGCTACCAATATATTTATCTGCTTGTTTTGCTTCTCCAGAAAATAAGACATAAGTCTTGCCATAAACCTCGCTCCGAAATCTTTAAAAGCAAAGGATGGCCCGTGAAACAACTCAAGCACATGAATATTATCATGCACTTTTACAACAGGAGCATCAAAAGTCAACACATCATCCACGATCTTTCTGATCACGGATGCTTCAATATCTTCTCCTATCAATGCCTTGGTAACTTCATAGGCTATATCCTGAAATGACAGCTTATCTGACCTATCAAAAAATGATTTATCAAGAGTGGGAATACGGGTTGGCATAAATAAACCATTGTCTTCCGGAAGCCCCTTAAACACTGCCTCCTGAAGGCTTACCTCTACTGCTCTGTTTTTTGTACTGTATAATTTCATTGCCTTTGTAATGGCTATATTAATTATTCAACTGTTAATTTTCACTTCGATTGGAATTGGTAATTAATTATCGGAGCTTATTTGAATTTTAAATTCGTTAGTCCAAAATCTGTGGCCCGGAATTATTAATTCTGGAAACATAGACTTCACTACCAATACTGATACTGTCAAATACCTTTTGCATTGCAGCCCCCACTTTGATGGCAGTCTCTTCGGTAGTAGAAAGTGCGAATATAGATGGACCTGATCCTGAAATACCTGCTCCTAATGCTCCTGCTTCCAAAGCACATTGTTTTGCATCGTCATAACCGGGTATTAAAACAGAACGCACCGGCTCTATGATCACATCATGCATTGACCTTCCTATCAGGCCATAATCAGACATCATTAAACCTGTAATCAATCCCCCTACATTTCCCCATTGGATAACTGCATCTTTCAATGAAATCTGCTTTTTAAGAATGTCTCTGGCATCTTTGGTTTGTACCTCTATCTGAGGATGTATGATGGTGCAAAACAAATTAACAGGTGTAGGAATTTTGATAACATCCAGCGGAGAGTAGCTTCTTATCAACACAAAACCGCCTAATAAAGATGGGGCCACATTGTCTGCATGAGCCGAACCACAAGCAATTCGCTCTCCTTCCATAGCAAACGGCAGAAGATCCTCTTGCTTCATAGGCCTGCCCAGCAATTCATTCACCGCAAATACTCCTGCCACTGCACTTGCCGCACTGCTTCCCAAACCACTACCCAGCGGCATCTTTTTATTTAAAGATATTTCAATTCCCTTATCTTCATTGATATGCCTTAAAAATCGGGTTACTGCCACACCTGCCGTATTTCGCTCCGTATCTTTAGGCAACCTGCCATCGTCCCCTGTGATACTCGTTATTTTCACCCCTGATTTTGACGTTAATTTCAAAGTTACTTCGTCTCCCGGTGAATCCACCGCGAATCCAAGTACATCAAAGCCACAGGCTACGTTAGCTACAGTGGCAGGGGCAAAAACTTTTATACTCTCCATTTTGAAAAGTTGTAGGTTATAAGTTTTAAGTTATAAGTATTACCACCTTTTATAACTTTTCTATTTTATTTAAAATTGACAGACTATTATAAAGAGATTCAAGCAAACTATAGGCTTCTTTTACTTACAACCTATAAC
>DATCKK010000387.1:0-20282 GCA_036562325.1 Cytophagaceae bacterium
CAGCCAGTCAATCCATCCACTTCCTTTCCATATACTTGAACCATTATCCTGAGAGCCACCGGTAACCATATTTGCATTGCTTCTTGCGCAGGCAATTCTGTAAAACTGACGGATACCCAAACCTGTGGAAAGGTTCATAAAGTTGTCTCCACCATCTGTACTTTTGAAGATACCTCCATCAGAAGCGGTATAAAGAGTATTTCCGATGTACTCCAAATCATGCATATCACAGTGGGTATATCCTCTGCTGTTTGGATAGCTCCATTCAGTTGTAGCTACAAAGCTTGAACCTCCGTTGGTAGATTTCCATGTGATAATACCTCCGATATGAACTTCCTCAGCATTGGTTGGAGAAACACAGATAGCCATATCGTGCCAGGCCTGTCCTCTGGTGTCAACTCCACTAGGCTCATAACCAAAATAGTTTCTTCCGTTAGTGTTTCCTGTTACACGAACAGAGAAGTTAGCTCCTGAGTCTGTAGATCTGTATAAATAACCAAAAATACTTCCGTTCGCCTGTAATGCATACACATAATTTGGATTAGCAGCAGTTACAGCCAACATTGTTCTTCCTGAACCCACAATTCCGGTTACTGCAGAGAAAGACTGTCCATTATTGGTTGATCGATATACCTTAGTCGTACTTGCATAAACAATAGAGCTGTTGCCTGGCTTAAACTCCACATCTTGAACATCCCCCGAATAAGTTCTTGTCCAGCTGGAACCTCCATTTGTTGAGCGATATACTCCGGATGAAGTTCCTGCTATTACAATACTTGGGTTAGATGGATCGACTATAATTTTATTGATTGTTGCGTTAGCATCTAATCCTGTAGACATTTTTGTCCAGCTTGCACCAGCGTTGGTCGATTTATAAATTCCACCACCGGCACTTCCGATATAAACATTATTAGTATTAACCGGATCTATGGCTACGCTCCAGAATTCAAAAACCGGAAGATGGTCTGTAAGAGGTTTCCAGTTATTACCCCCTACGGTTGTCTTCCAACATCCTCCACCTGGAGACACAATATAAATTTCATTATGGTTTTTAGGGTTAACTGCAAGGTCTTTAATCCTTCCAAGCCCCGGAGACCATGAACTGGTTCTGGTCCATGAGTGTGGGCCAAGTTCTACCCAGTTGGAGTTGCCCGCTACAATAGCGTTTGGATCTGAAGCCCTAAAGTTTTTTCCCTGAGAAGCTTTATATGCTTTTTTAAATCTGGTGAACTCCTCATAAAAATGGTTGTCGGAAATCCAGTTTCCATTTTCATCAACGTTGGACATATTCTCATATTCCCAACGCTTGAATTGCTTATAACCACTTCCGCGGCCCTGATCTTTGTCTTTATAATATTCTTCGACTTTTTTAACAATTTCATCGAATCTGATATTGTCTCTTTTCATTTCTTCCCACATCTGTGCTTGTGTGGTAGAGACAAAAAGCCCAAAAATGACCATAAGAGCTATCGCTCTTTGCCACCCTCCGGGCGTGTTTTGTTTGGTTTTAGGTAGATGTTGTTTCATATAATAGTCAGATTTGTAAGGTTCCTAATTTGTACTAATTTGTTACATTCGATTTTTCTTATTTTGTATTTGAAAATCAATATTTTTGTTCGGGATATAAGTTTACTTTTTGCCATATACATTTTTACTCCACGAATTCTTACAAAAAAATCTAAAAATTTTCATGATTTGACAGGGTAAAAGCTATTTTATGAGAGGTAAATACCTTAAAAAGGGGGAGTTAGGAAACCGGAATTCTTCAAAAAAAACGGAGGATTATTTTAAAATCCGTTCCATAAGATTTAAAAAATAATACTAAATACCGGGGGCACTAAAAGACAAAACGGGACATTTTGTTTCATCTTTTTTATATAATTAATACAATCGGCTTACATCATCATTATTATTATAATGTCTTCCCTTCTTCAACTTCATGTCCCTATTTTAACAAAGGAACTGAAACTGTTAAAATTTGTTGAAATACTTAGTAAATTTACATTTTTAGCGGGACTTTACCCATCTGACTTAACTGACTGACATTGAAAAAGGTATATACACAACAGACTCAAACGGCTGAACCTGCTTTTGAGGAAAAGATTGAAATTTTTGGAGCCAGGGAGCATAATCTTAAGAATATAGATCTTGCTTTTCCCAGAAATAAAATGGTGGTAATAACCGGTATCAGCGGTAGTGGAAAATCATCTCTTGCTTTCGATACCATATATGCGGAAGGCCAGCGAAGATACATGGAGAGTTTCTCTACCTATGCCCGTTCCTTTATAGGTTCCATGGAGCGGCCGGATGTAGATAAAATTAACGGATTAAGCCCGGTTATTTCTATTGAACAAAAAACAACCTCAAAAAACCCAAGATCGACCGTCGGAACGGTAACTGAGATATATGACTTTATGCGTCTGCTTTATGCCAGGGGTTCCGAAGCTTTTTCTTACGTTACCGGACAAAAGATGACTCGCCAGTCCGAGGACCAGATCATTAATCATATCCTACAAAATCTAAACGGAGAAAAGATAAGTATACTTGCTCCTATTGTAAAGGGTAGAAAGGGCCATTACCGAGAGCTGTTCCAGCAAGTAGGAAAGATGGGATTTACAAAAGTTCGGGTAGATGGTGAATTGATGGAACTGGTACCCAAAATGCAGGTAGACCGCTACAAAGTACACGATATAGAAATTGTCATTGATCGCCTTGCCGTGAAGGAAGCGGAGCGATTCCGAATTTCCCAGTCAGTTAAAACGGCACTAACACATGGTAAAGGGGTGATCATGGTGCTGGAGCATAAAGGCAAAGGAGAGAAAATTCACTTTTTCTCTAAGTTTTTAATGGACCCGGTTTCCGGAATAGCCTATGACGAGCCCGCACCAAATATGTTTTCATTCAACTCTCCTTATGGTGCCTGCCCGGTTTGTAACGGCTTAGGACAAGTAGAAGAAATAACGATTGATTCCATCATCCCTGATCGTTCGTTAAGTATTAGCCGCGGAGGTATACTTCCACTCGGAGAGTATAGGGATATCTGGATTTTCCGTCAGCTCGACGCTATTCTTAAAAAATATAAGAAGAGCCTTTCCACTCCTATTGAAAATATCCCAGACGATGTACTGGATGTACTAATGTATGGAACAGAGGAAACGGTAAAAATAAAGGCCGCCAGTTCAGGCAATGTTTATAATTTCAAGTTTGAAGGTATCATCCCTTTTCTTCGCTTTCAGCAAGAGAGCGGCTCTGAAAAAACCAAGGACTGGCTAAGCGATTTTTTGATTTCCAAAACCTGTCCTGAGTGCCATGGAGCAAGGTTAAAGAAGGAGTCGCTGCATTTCCGGATTGATAATAAAAACATTTCAGAGCTGGCTCAAATGGACATCCGAAACCTGTATGACTGGTTTGACGGACTAGAGAAACGTATTTCGGAAAGACAAAAAGTCATCGCCGCAGAAATATTAAAAGAGATTCGTAAGCGCTTAGGCTTTCTGTTAGATGTAGGATTGGATTATTTAACATTGGACAGGCCATTAAGAACATTGTCCGGAGGAGAAGCTCAACGTATTCGCCTGGCTACACAAATAGGAACTCAACTCGTTGGTGTATTATACATTCTGGATGAGCCAAGTATCGGATTGCATCAGAGAGATAACGTAAAGTTAATCGATGCCCTGAAAAGCCTGAGAGACATTGGCAATTCCGTGGTAGTGGTAGAGCATGACAAAGACATGATGCTGCACAGCGATTACATTCTGGATGTGGGGCCCGGCGCGGGAAGACATGGAGGAAGCATTGTAGCAGCTGGTACTCCTGAACAATTCATGGCCCAAAACAGCGTAACCGCTCAGTATTTGTCCGGTGTACGTAAAATAGAAGTTCCTGCGAAGAGAAGAGAAGGAACCGGCGAGCGGATAGTTCTGAAAGGAGCTAAAGGGCATAACCTTAAGAATGTTGACCTGGTATTGCCTCTGGGGAAAATGATCTGTATTACCGGTGTTTCCGGAAGCGGCAAATCCAGCCTGATCCATGATACGCTGTTCCCTATTTTGAACAAACATTTCTACCGATCCAAAAGAGAGCCATTAGAATTCAAGTCTATAGATGGATTAAAGTTTATTGATAAAGTAATAGAAGTAGACCAGTCGCCGATCGGAAGAACACCAAGGTCAAATCCTGCTACTTATACCGAAGTATTTTCAGATATAAGAACACTTTTCACAGAACTGCCGGAAGCCAAAATAAGAGGATATAAACCGGGCAGATTTTCTTTCAATGTAAAAGGGGGAAGATGTGAAACTTGTGAAGGTGCAGGAGTAAAAGTGATTGAAATGGATTTTCTTCCCGATGTACACGTGCTTTGTGAAACCTGTAAAGGGAAACGGTACAACAGAGAAACTTTGGAAATACGATTTAAAGGTAAATCTATAGCGGATGTACTGGATATGACCGTAGAGCAGGCGGTAGTGTTTTTTGAAAACCAACCCAAGATCTTACGAAAGATAGAAACATTGAACGAAGTTGGCTTAGGATATATAACCTTGGGACAACATGCATCTACGCTTTCCGGAGGTGAGGCCCAAAGGGTGAAACTGGCAACCGAACTTTGTAAAAGAGACACCGGTAAAACCTTATACATTCTGGATGAACCGACCACAGGACTGCACTTTCAGGATATACAACACTTGCTGGATGTATTAAATAAGCTGGTGGATAAAGGAAATACTGTGTTAGTCATAGAACATAATCTGGATGTAATCAAAGTAGCCGACCACATTATAGACCTTGGCCCGGAAGGAGGAGAAAAAGGTGGGGAAATCATTGTTGAAGGTACCCCCGAAGAGGTAGCAAAGAACAAGAAAAGCTATACCGGAAAGTTTTTAAAAGAAGAGTTAGCGTAGAAAACATTCCTCTTTTTACATCTGTTCTCTAATAAAGAAGTTGTCATTATGGAACAGATGAAACAACCGGAAGAACTGGGGGACAGACAACCAGTCAGGAAGAAAATATCCATGCGGATACCTGAAACTACTAAAAAAAGAATAGTAGTGATCGGAGGAGGTTTCGGAGGTATAGAGATGATCAAGGAAATACTTCCGGACGACCGGTTCCAGGTTGTTTTGCTGGATAAACATAACTATCACACTTTTCAGCCACTGCTGTATCAGGTGGCCACTGCAGGACTGGAGCCAGACTCTATTGCAGCTCCATTAAGACGTATCTTCAAGCAGAAAAATGACTTTTATTTCCGGATGGCGGAAGTAAAAAGAATCATTCCCGAAGAGAACTGCATCGATACCAACATAGGAAGCCTTCGCTACGATTATCTGGTAATTGCGAGCGGGTCTAAAACCAACTACTATGGCATGGAGGAGGTAAAACAAAAAGCTTTCCCCATGAAAAAAATATCTCAGGCTCTGGACCTTCGGAGTAAAATTTTACAAAACTACGAAAAGGCACTTCTTGCCGATAATGACAAAGACATTAACTGTCTAATGGATATTGTTATTGTTGGAGGAGGGCCTACCGGAGTAGAGTTGGCAGGAGCCATAGCCGAGTTACGAAAATATGTCCTGCCCAAAGACCTGCCTGAACTGGACTTCAGAAAAATGGATATTTACCTCCTGGAAGCCGGAGGAAGACTGCTTAATGGCATGTCCGATGTTGCAGGCAGGAAAGCACTAAAATACCTGGAAAACTTTGGTGTCATTGTAAAATTTCATTCTGTTGTGAAGTCGTATGATGGCAGAACGGTTGTTTTAAAAGATGGAACCACCATAGAAACAGAAACCCTTATTTGGGCAGCGGGCGTAATGGGAAACACCATCCCTGGCTTAAGGGCGGAAACCATGAAGGGAAACAGGTATGTAGTAGATAGTTATAACAGAATCATTGGATACGATAATATATTTGCCCTGGGTGATGTGGCTGGAATGATTACGGAGAACCAGCCTAAAGGACACCCAATGGTAGCACCGGTGGCCGTGCAACAAGGCAAGAACCTGGGGAAAAACATAAAGAAGCTGGAAGAAGGGAAAAACCTTAAACCTTTTACCTATAAAGATAAAGGAAGTATGGCAACTATAGGAAGAAACCGGGCGGTAGTAGATTTGTCCAGGTTTAAGTTTTCCGGATTTTTAGCCTGGTTTGTCTGGATGTCTGTCCATTTATTTACTCTCATAGGCTTTAGAAACAAAGTGGCCACCTTTATCAACTGGACCTGGAATTATTTCACGTATGACAGGGCAACCCGACTGATCATCCGTCCCTTTAGAGGCTGCACACCTGAAGAAAGAGATGAATAGTTATTCTTATAAGATTCCTCTCCTTCGTATATTCCTGCTTCCGCAGGAATTTTTTATTCGTAGCTATCCGAATTTATTTTATATCATTTAAAACAGGATTTTTTGAAGGAATTTTGAGCTAAAACGAATTTAACGAAAATAAAGAGGCGTTCGTGTGCAGAATATAAGCCTTTATCTGGTTAATTTAGCCCTACCAAAACCAAATGAAGAAATGAATGAGCAATTTTTAGTAGCTAATGAAGATATGTTGGAGTATCTTCGCATAAGCGAACCGAATACGGATGAAAATAGCCAGGCAGAGTCATCAACTGCTGAAGTGATTAAACCAGAGCTTAAACTAAGAAAGGAAAAAGAAAAAGTTATTATCGAATTTGAAAAAGGAAATTATGATGGTATCGTGTTGTACGGGCGCAGGAATACAGAAGACCATTTCTCCTTACTTTCAGTAGTCAACACTTCTCCGTATATCGACTCCAGGCCCAATGAATACCAGGCTCCGGAATTGAGGGAATACCGTGTTGCTTACCTGAAAGGCAAGAAACCGGTAGGTAAGTTCACTGAATTTAAGACTATAGTAAAAAGTTAGTTACACTAAAGAATACACCAATTTTCATAATAATCCTGTTTAAATAGAAAGAGGCTGTCTCGTTTTGAGTACAGTCTCTTTTTTTATGAAGTACCGGTTAATGAAGTTCAAACCGGCTCTGGCTTAGTACTTGGTATTTCATTGTCCTTATCTTCACCTAAAAGGTATCCAAAAGGTTTTAAAGGCTCTATGTTGTCAAATATAATTTTGCATATTCCCAGTAAGGGAATGAATAAGATCATACCGGGAATGCCCCAAATTAAACCGCCAACAATAATTACCATAATAGTTGCCAGTGGATTTACCTGTACATGTGAACCAACTATCTTTGGAGTTAAAAAATTGTTGTCGATAAACTGGTTGAAAGATAGTACAGCTGCGGCCCCCACAGCATACCAGATAGAATCTTTGAACAGCAAAGCCATCAATACCGGAAATACTCCTCCGAGCAAAGTACCTACATAAGGAATAATATTCAGCAGGCCGGCGAGGTAGCCAAAGAATACCGCCTGTTTGATTCCAAGTATGGAAAGGCCTATTGCGTTCAATGTCCCCAGTAAAGTAAGTTCTATCAACAGCCCTTGCAGATATTGTTGAATCAGGCTCTGAATGCGTATAATAATATGTAGCACTTTGGAATGTGCCTCCTTTTTGAAAAGTTTAAGGATAAAAACTTTAAAGCGTTTTCTATAAAGTAAAAAGAAGAAAATATAAATCAATATAATACCCAGTATTGCCAGGGCTTCCGTTACACCAAATATAAGAGACCGGATATAATAGTCTCCCGATTCAAGTATTCCGGCCCATTTGTGATTTAGCCATTCTATCTGCTCGGCATAAGAAATACTTGTCCTCTCTTCAACAGCCAGCAATACTTTTTTAATCTTTTCCAATGTTTTTGCCTGAATAAGAACAATATCCTGAGAAAGCCGGACTACTTGTTTATAAAAGATCAGGCCTATACCAGTCACTATTCCCAGAACAATCAATAAGGAAATAAGTATGGGTGGTACTTTTCCCAATTTCACTCTTTCCAGCTTTTCAGTTAGCGGCCTTAAGAGCATAGCTATTAAACTGGCAAATACCACCGGTATAAGGAACACTCTGGAATAATAAAGGGTAACGATAAGCAAGCTTAAAAAGAATAGAATGATCGTTGCCTTCATCAATGGATATTCCTTCATACATATGGGTATTTATTATTCTAACCCCCGGACTATTTCAAAAGTTATAACAGCTCATAAATATGTCAATATAGGCCTAAGGTCACAAGTACACTCAGAACCCTTCCCTATTTTCAAGTACAGAGAAAAAATATTTTAAAAAAATTTTGCTTTCCGTGTAAGAATTTGCCCCCTCAGGTTGTATGGGGAGAAATCGAATTTTTTTGGGTAATATCTTTATTAATAAGAGGGTTAAAATAAGGGTATGTATTTGGGGAAGCTATGTCGGGCAGACATAGCTTCTTTTATTTTCAGCCCATCAATTTCTATTTCGAATAACCAACTTTAATCTCCCACGTTCAATACCACAAACAAATTGATAGTGAAATAGTTGTGATAAAATTAGATTTTGAAAAAATAATTTTATGGACATATTTTTATACATTTCTACAGATTAGGAAATTAGCAAAAAAATTTCCTTTTTAGGACTATTCGGACGATCCAATATCAATAAACAAACTCATTTAAATGATTTTTATCCCAGGCTATTCAGTAATCGATACATTAGAAGAAAATTCTACGAGGCTATATAAAAGTCATAGAAGCAAAGACAACACTGACGTATTGATAAAAGTAGTCAAAAGGCAGGACACAAAACTGGCCCATCAACTGGAACATGAATTTGACTTAACGTCAAAAATAACGCCCCTGGATGCGCTAAAAGCCTCTGGCATTGGAAAAAACCGACGACCTGTTAGCCTTAATTTATGAATCATTTAATGGAGAAACACTTTATAATTTTTATAAAGACAGAACTCCATCCATTAAGGAGTTTTTAACTGTTGCCATTTCCATTTCCGAAAGCCTTGCCAAGCTTCATGAAAATGGCATAATTCATAAAAACATAAACCCGTCCAGCATACTCATAGAAAAAGACACCCATGCAATAAAAATTACAGATTTTGGCATAGCAACCCTTATGCCACTGGAATATTTTCAAACATTACCCAACCCCGTAATCATAGAAGGTTCCCTGCCATTTATTTCACCGGAACAAACCGGCCGGATGAACCGAACCCTGGATTACCGGACAGATATCTATTCGCTTGGTGTTACTTTTTATTTCATTCTCACCGGCCAACTGCCCTTCACCGCCAATGACCCGTTGGAGTGGGTATACAATCACATGATTAGGATACCTAAAGCTCCTGAACAACTTAACCCTTCCATACCTACAACGGTATCGAATATCATAATGAAAATGATGGCGAAGCAGGCAGACGACCGATATCAAAGTTTAAACGGGCTTACATATGACTTAAAAAAATGCCTTACACTCCTTGACGATACCGGTTTCATAACTGACTTCCAGCCAGGTAAGAACGACTATACGGGAAAGCTTCAGATATCTCAAAAAATATTTGGAAGGGAAAAAGAAATAGCACTCTTACTCGAGTCATACAACAATGTGGTGAATACAGGTACGGCCCACTTGCTCCTTGTATCTGGATATTCGGGTATAGGTAAGTCTGCACTTATCAAAGAACTTAACAAACCAATTACACGGCAAAAAGGGCTGTTTGTATCAGGAAAATTTGACCAGTTTAAAAAAACGGTTCCCTACTCTACCATTGTTGAAGCTTTTAGCTCGCTTGTATTGAACATACTTGGTGAGCCGGAGATACAACTTAATAAGTGGAGAAACACTTTACTGGAAGCACTGGGAGAAAATGGACAAATAATCATTGACGTTATACCACAACTGGAACGGATCATTGGTAAACAACCCACTGTACCCAAGTTGCCTTTACTGGAAACGCAAAACCGTTTCATAATTGTCTTTGAAAAGTTTATTCAGGTATTTTCAAAATTAGAGCATCCGCTTACTCTGTTTCTTGATGACCTTCATTGGGCAGACCATGCCAGCCTTGCGCTTATTAAACAAATTATCTCAAATCCTTCGAATAAATATATTTATATAGTTGGTGCTTTCCGGGAAAATGAGGTGTTACCTTCGCACCCTCTTAGAATTTTTATAAATGATCTGGAAAACTCCCGTAAAGCTCCATTTTCCCAGTTAAAGCTAAGTGCGCTAAGCAAGGAAAACGTTACTCAACTAATTGCAGACTCATTAAAAGCAGAAGTTGAGTACGTAAAACCACTTGCCGATTTGGTTTATGATAAAACCAATGGAAACCCATTCTTTACTATACAATTCCTGCAGATGCTACATCAGGAAAAATTATTGACTTTTGAGCAGCAACAGTGGAAATGGGATATTAACAATATCAAAGCCAAAGAATATACAAGCAATGTGGTAGAACTGATGGTGCTTAAAATCAGGCACATTAGTAGTGAATCTCAGCACATCTTAACTCATGCAGCCTATATAGGCAACAATATTAGCCGGAAAATACTATCTCTGGTTACCGAAATACCTGAAGAGCTGATCCATTCCAAAATGGAAGAGCCTATACGCGAAGGCTTAATTTATTCATACGGACACAACTATAAGTTTTTACATGACCGGGTTCAGGAGGCTGCTTATTCTCTGACTCCGGAAAACCAGGCACCACTTATTCACCTGAAAATAGGCCGGACATTATTAACCAGCCTGTCGAAGCAAGAAGTAGAACATCACCTGTTTGATATTGCCAATCACTTAAACAGCGCCAATCAATACATTGATGCGACAGAAAAAAATCTTCTTTTTAGGCTAAACTACTTAGCGGCACAAAAAGCCAGAAGCTCCATAGCGTATGAAGCCGCCCGCAGTTATTTATTCCATGCATCATCTCTACTTCCCAAAGATGCTTTGGACTCTCGTTATACCGATGCGTTTCCTGTATATCTTGACCTTGCCGAATGTGAGTACCTGGTAGGAAATTTTACATCTGCTGAAGTGCTTTATAATTTACTATTAAATAAAGCTGGCTCGCGTCAGGACCGGGTAAATGTATATATTATGCGATCCAGATTGTATCAGGCTGCGGGAAGATATACAGATGCAGTAAAAGTAACTCGTGAAGCGCTAAGCCTGTTTGGAGTTGAATTTCCGGATAACAGAGATGAACTCCAAAAAGAGTTTGAATCTGAATACTCAAAAATTCCAACCTATCTTGGTGGCCGTACTATTCACGATTTATTGGATGCTCCGGAAGTAGATGATCCTGATATAGCTTCTGTAATCTCCATCCTGGCAGAGTCTCTCCCTACCTGGTATAGCGGACGCCCTGATTTATTTCCATTGCTTGTTATCAAAGCGCTTAATATCTGCCTTCAACATGGAAATATTTCCGAAGCCAGTAGAATATACTCTGGCTATGCAATGGTGCTGATTGCAGGATTTAGAGATATACCCAGTGGGTATGCTTATTCTGAGTTGTCTTTACTGATCAACGACAAATACAAAGATAAAAAGTTTCAGGGGCTGCTTCTATTTGTTCATGCCGTATATGTCAATATTTGGCAAAAACATATTATTAAGAGTGACCGGATGCTGGACGATGGCCTTAACATCTGTGTAGAAGCAGGCGATTTGGCATTTGCAGGATATGCAGCCATACTCAAGGTAGTGCACGAAATTGAAAAAGGAGAGCCATTAAATAAGGTCCGCCAGGAATGCAAAAATAAAATTTCATTTGCTATACAAATCCATAATACGGCAGTAGAAACTTCTGTAAGAGGAAGTGAACAGTTCATTAAATGCTTACAGGGCAAAACAAATGCCTACGGTAACTTTGACGATACTACCTATTCAGAAAGCAGCGCCATTGAGGTATTCAAAAATAGCGGACTGGGGTCTGCTTTAGCGATCTATTTGATTCAAAGACAAACAGCCTGCCTGTTCTTTGACCTGCCGGAGAAAGCATTGGAATATGCACAGCAAGTAGAGCCTTTTCAACAAGAGGTAGCCGCGATGATCGTGGAAGCCGATTTTCACTTCATACATGCCCTTACACTGGCATCATTATTTCATAAAGAGAAGCCACAACAACCTGGCCATTACATCAAGTCCATCACACAAGCCTTACAACTGATGAACTTATGGGCAGATAATTGCCCTGAAAATTTTAAACACAGGTGTTTACTTCTATCTGCCGAACTGGCAAGTATTGAAAACAAAGACCTCGAAGCAATACGATTGTACGACGAAGCCATACTACAGGCAAAAAATAATGGGTTTGTACAATGGGAAGCCCTTTATTCCGAGTTCGCAGGAAAGTTCTTTCTGAGAAAAGAGCTTCCTTTTATCGCAGAGAGTTACCTGAGAAAAGCTTATGAATGCTATTCAAAATGGGAAGCTACCGGAAAAACAAAACAAATGACGGAGCTTTACCCATTCCTTAAAACAAAGTCCTCTTTAGCCATTACCGAATCAGGAATACCTGTAGAGCAGCTTGACCTGTTATCAATCACCAAAGCATCACAAACCATTTCCAGTTATATAAACCTGGAACAACTGGTTGGAAATTTATTGAAAATAGGCATCCAGCAGGCAGTAGCAGAAAAGGCTTATTTATTCTTATTAAAAGACGGTCAAATGTTACCGGTTGCAGAAGCCAGCAATATAGAAGACAGCATTAATGTTAAAGTATATAACACTACTGATGTTCTTCCTAATACTGGTTATTCACAAAGCGTTATCCAATATGTAAGCAGGACACAAGAAAAAATAATTATTGATAACGGATCTTCTTCTAATATTTTCGGCAACGACGAATACATTGCAAGTACACATCCTAAGTCCATCGCCTGCCTTCCTATAGTAAAACAAAGCAAACTGACAGGCATAATCTATTTGGAAAACAACCTCTTTGCCGGAGCATTTTCAGAAGACAAAATCATAACCCTGGAATTGCTTATATCGCAGGCTGCTATTTCCATTGAAAACGCCGTCCTGTTTACCGAACTCACTAACTCAAAACAACTACTTCAAGATATAATCAATAACAGCTCCGCAGCTATTTTCCTAAAAGACCTGGAGGGTAAATATATTTTTGTGAATAATGAATACGAAAAAATATTTAACCTTCCTAAGGAAGAATAGTTGGTAAAACTGCTTATGACTTGTGGCCAAAAGAAATGGCTGATATGATTAGTAATAATGACAGGGAAGTTTTAAGAGCGGGTAAGTCTATATCATTTGAAGAGACAGGCCTTAAGAAAAACAAAAACATACATACCTATATCTCGGTCAGGTTCCCGGTATACGACATCAACTCTAACATCTATGCCATAGGAGGTATATCTACTGACATATCGGAACGAAAGCAAGCGGAAGAAGCATTGAAGAGAATGAACCTCGAACTATTAAAAACCAATACCGACCTTGATAACTTTATGTATGCTGCCTCTCATAATGTAAAAGGCCCAGCCTCTTCATTAGAAGGCCTGATCAACCTTCTGGATATGAAGTTATATGAGCCGGAAGAGCTGGATCAGATAATCGCCATGATGAAGGTATCCATGTCAAACTTTAATCAAACGATTGCAGATCTGACGGAGCTTTCAAAAGTGCAAAAACTAATAGAAACACAGGATATCATTCCAAACGACATAGTTGCTGTAGTTGAAGACATCAAAGGAGAACTTACAGAGTTAATAAATAATACAAATGCAACCCTTGTAACCTATGCAGAGGAAGCTCCCATGGTTTGGTTTTCAAAAACCAACTTCCGAAGAATTTTATATAACTTAATATTAAATGCCATCATATACCGGTCTCCGCTCCGCAAACCAGAGATTATGATTAAGTCTTTTCAATCAAATGGATATATTGTAGTCAGTGTGGTGGATAACGGACTGGGCATTGCCAAAGAAAATATGGAAAAAATATTTTCCATGTTCAAAAGAGCTCACAGCCATGTAGGCGGCAGAGGAGTAGGCTTATATATTGTTAAGAGGATTATTGAAAATTCGGGAGGTAAAATAGAAGTACAAAGTGAATTAGGTAAAGGAGCGATATTTAATGTTTATTTTAAAAAATAGAACGAATTGTATTCCAAACAATCTTATCCTGAACTTTTTAATACCGACTTCAACCGATCAAGTTCTTTCGAAGATAAGACATCGGATGTATCCGTACTCACCGGCTTATCCGTAGCTATTGCTCGCTGAGGAATATATTTAGGGACCTGCAATACATATACCTTTCCTGCTTCTTTTATGGTAAGGGTATTTTTTAACAGCCAGGGATTACTCGATTTGAGAATATCATAAGGTACCTTAATGGCCTCGGCAAATTGGCGGAGATCATGAATAGTTGTGTCTACCTTTATCTTTCGCATAGCAGGAGCAGTGCCTTTTACCTTTTTTAATCCATACTTCTCCGGATTTTTAATAAGGTCCTTGAGCGCAAGTATTCTGTATATATACCTTGATGTCTCATCATTCAATGCCAGGTCATAATAAGAGTTTACACTTTGATTCCTGAATGCTCGTTGCAAACCATTCATACCTCTGTTGTATGAAGCAGCAGTAGCTGTCCAGTTACCGAATATTTTGTACGAGCGCTTAAAATACTTACAGGCAGCATAAGTAGCCTTTATCGGATGATATCGTTCATCCACTTCATCATTTACTTCAAGGCCAAGCTCCGATGCCGTCACTGCTGTAAGTTGCCAAAACCCGGCTGCACCTTTGGGAGACACCGCATTACTCAAATTGCTTTCTGCCACTACTACATATACAAAATCTTCCGGCAGCTTATGAGCCTGCAGTATTTGCGATATCTGAGGAAGCCATATTCTCGCATTACTTAACAGCAAACGTGTGCTGGCGTTGTTGGCCGTATTTAGCTTCAGTTCACGATAAAACTTTTGGTAAGCATCCGCAGATTTAAAATGAACCGGCTCTCCGGCAAATGATAAATCATCCGGTATGCGGGTAATACGTTTTTGATGTCGGGCTTCGTAGTCAGAAATAAATTCCAACTTTCCGGTAGCCTTACTATTCTTATTATTGAAAGAGCAACCGGAAAGTGAAATTATAATTAAAAACCATATGTAGGTTTGCCTTAGCAAAATCAAAAGTTTGGTTGCAACAAATACTTGGAATAAAAGTCATCAATAACTCTTACCGCCTCAGTTGGAGTATCCACCACATTGATGAGATCCATATCCTCAGGACTTATACAAATTTCTTTTTTCCAGAGTATGGTTTCTATCCAGTCAAGCAATCCTTGCCAGAAAGTTCTTCCAACCAGAATAATTGGGAATCTTCCTATTTTCTTTGTTTGAATTAGTGTCAATGCTTCAAATAGTTCATCCAATGTTCCAAACCCGCCAGGCATTACAATAAAGCCTTGTGAGTATTTGACAAACATTACTTTCCGAACAAAGAAATGTTCGAAATTCATCAATTTATCTCTGTCTATGTATACATTGTTAAACTGCTCAAAAGGAAGCTGAATATTTAAACCCACAGATTTTCCACCTTCCATGTGTGCACCTTTATTAGCTGCTTCCATGATACCCGGACCTCCCCCGGTAATTACCCCATATCCATGTCTTACCAGTTTGGCAGCTATCTCCACTGTCATCTGATAATAAGGGTTATCCGGCTGAGTTCTCGCTGACCCGAAAATAGATACACATGGTCCGATTTTAGCCAGCTTTTCAAAGCCCTCAACAAACTCCGACATTACTTTAAAGATAGCCCAGGAATCAGAACTCTTTATCTCGTTCCAGTCTCTGTCTTTAAATGCACGGCGAATTTTATTTTCTTCTTCTATTAATCCACTCTCATTGGTTACCAGCTTTACAGAACTTTTATTTTGCAGGTGATTTAAATTATCTTTCTGTTCCTTCGAATTGTCTTTATCAATTCGCACTTGGTTACTATTATACTCGTCCATATCGTAAAAAATTTAGCTTTTTTGAATTAACAGGCTTTTTCCGTTTAACGGAATACAATTTTAACTAGTTGTTAAAGTTGTACTTTGCCCATTTTATTTAGAATTATTTCTTCCCAAAGGGGGTCTAAATTAGTAATAATTTTTGACTTATTCTTTAGTTAAATACCATTTAATTGATTATCAACACAATAATTAATAAAGGAGGTTAATTAAGAATTTTCTTCATATCATATAGTATTAACGTACAAACAATTTGCCAGATTATGCTTTATCAGGGCTTTACTAATCGGGCAGCCAAAAGTGACTAATAAAGAATACGAACGATTCTCTTATTAGTTGAGCAATTGAAAAAACTGAATTTATATAGGAATGTTCAATAGCCGCTTTCTGCTTATCTTATCAAATCATCTAAAGCAGAGGCCAGGTTGGTGTATTGAAATTGGAATCCTGTCTTTTCTATCTTTTCTGAAGAGACTTTATTTCCCCCCAACACAATTGATGCTCTTTCAGCCCCCAACATCATTTTAAGTGCAAAGGAAGGTACATTGGGCATTAATATGCTTTTACCCAATTTTTTAGCCAAAGCCTTTGTCATTTCTTCATTGGTAACAGGCGCCGGGCCTACACCATTATAAATACCTGAAATAGATTTATCTTCAATGGCTTTGACAAACATGCGGCAAATATCCTTTATATGAATCCAGGAGATGTATTGCTTGCCGGAACCCAGTGGTGCCCCTATTCCTTTTTTGATAGCATCCAGCATTTTTTCCAAAGCTCCTCCTTCGGCAGCTAATACAATACCAATCCTGAGCTTAACCACGCGAATGTTCATAGCGGCCACTTTATCGGCTGCCGACTCCCATTGCATGACTACTTCTGCCAGAAATCCATCACCTGCCGGAGATTCTTCTGTTAAGAGTTTGTCTTTAGTATCTACTCCATAATAACTGATACCTGAAGCTGAAATAAAAGTAGAAGGCTTTTTGGATGAAGCAGCAATTGCATTTACCAGTAAATCTGCCGTTTTTGTCCTGCTTTCGATTATTTCTTTTTTAAACTCTTTCGTCCACTTTTTTTCGAAAATATTCGCACCGGCAAGGTGAACTATATGATCTGCCCACTCTACCGCTGCAGGATCTATGCTTCCATCCGTTATGTTCCATTTAAAAGTTTTAACCCCGGTATTCCCTGTATTTCGGGACAACCATGCAACCTCATAGCCATTTTGGAGTAAAACCTCAGTGAGCTTTCGGCCTATCAGCCCGGAGCCTCCGGTTATTAAAATTTTTTCTGGCATAATTGATGCGATTTATTTGGCTAAAATTAAAAATTAACCGTAACAACAACTGCGTAAAACTGTAAAAGTTTTCGTTCTATCTTTCGTAAAGGAAATTTTATACTTATTTTACCCATTAAAAAATACATTATTATGAAAAATATCTTTCTTATTCTGATTCTCACACTGATTTTTCAGTTTGCCAATGCCCAAAAGATTTCCATAACAGAGGGCTCCGAAACCATTGATAAAATCTCCAGAACCGGTATGTTCACTATTATTGAACTGGATGATAAGGTAGTTAGAAAAGCATGGGAAAAACAGTTAAAAACTTATGGGAAGGTAGAATCCAATAAAGATGTATATACCATACATGTGGCTCAATTATCCGCTGTTTCAAATAAGCCATGCAGAATCATTTCCAAATTAACCAGTACGCCTAAAGGTACCAAAGTGTGGTGGGCAATTGATTTGGGAGATTCTTATGTAAACTCATCTACCAATAACAGTGCATATAACTCTGCAAAAAAAATACTTCATGAGTTTGCTGCTCAGGCCTATAGAGATGATATCAATGAACAAATAAAAGCAGCTGAAAAAGCACTGGCATCTTCCGTAAAAAACCAGGAAAAAGAAATTAAAGAAGGAGAAGATTTGGTAAAAGCCGTTGAAAAGAACAAGCAGGAGAAACTGGCTCTTGAGAATAAGCTGGTGGAGAATGCCAAAGAGTTGGAGCAACTGAAAAAAAACATCGAGAAAAACAAAGAAGAACAGGCAGCAGCAGCACAGGATGTAGAAAAAATGAAAAAAGCTCTTGAAGTCGTAAAGCAAAAGCTAAACAATATTAATTAACGCTATTTAAAGCAGAGTTTAAATTTATTACAACAAAAAAGCCGAAGAAGTACTTCGGCTTTTTTGTTTATTATATCACTATTTTTACTTCAAATTCGTAATGTTAACCTTCCTCAATATATTCTCAATGATCTGCTTCGATGTAATACCATCTGCTTCTGCTTCATAATTCAAAATGATACGATGGTTCAGAACATCTTCGGCTACGTTCTTAATATCTTCCGGCAATACGTAATCTCTCTTGTTAAAAAACGCAATTGCTTTGGATGCCAGGTTTAAATTAATGCTCGCTCTGGGCGATGCGCCATACTGTATGTAATTAGCTTCTTCTGTTAATCCATATTCGGCAGGTACTCTGGTAGCAAAAATTATTTCAACAATATATCGCTCAAGCGATTCTGAGATATTTACTTTATTAATGAGGTTCTTTATGTTAAAAATATCCTGGCGGGTTAAGATCTTACGAGGTTCGTATTTATAGTTCATGTTGGACATTCTCCTCATGACTTCCAGCTCAGACTCTTTATCCAGATAGTTCAGATGCACTTTCATCATAAAACGATCAACCTGCGCTTCCGGCAAGGGATAAGTACCTTCCTGCTCTACCGGATTTTGAGTAGCTAATACCAAAAATGGCTGATCCAGTTTGAAAGTAGTTTCTCCTATTGTTACCTGTTTTTCCTGCATGGACTCCAACAAGGCGGACTGAACTTTAGCCGGCGAACGGTTTACTTCATCGGCCAAAATCAGATTAGCAAAGATAGGCCCCTTCTTCACTTCGAAATCTCCTTTCACCTGGTTATAGATCATAGTGCCTACAAGGTCGGCGGGGAGCAGGTCCGGAGTAAATTGTATACGATGAAAATTGAGGTCTACCACTTTGGCAAGTGTATTTACAGTCAGGGTTTTGGCAAGGCCGGGTACACCTTCCATAAGTATATGTCCATTGGTAAACAACCCGATCAGCAATCGTTCGATAAGATACTTATGGCCAACTACCACTTTGCCTACTTCTTCCAGTACTTCCGATACTTTGTTCTGATATTCTTTTACCTGTTCCTGCTCAATCGTCATTAGTTCGTCCATTATTGTTCCTCCCGTTTAAATCATTTAATCAGGGAAAGTGTTGTGAAAATTTGCCTTTACAACTGCTTTTATACTTAAGTAATGCAAATTACCATTTTTTGAAGACAAAAAAGACGGCAAGTAGCATAAATATGAAACCTACCACGTAATTCCACGCCAGCTTTTCTGTTTTAAACACTATAACGGCGAAAAAAGCAAAAACTGAAAGTGAGATGGCTTCCTGAATAATTTTCAGTTGAAATAAAGTAAATGGCCCTCCATTCTTATCAAACCCGATCTTATTGGCTGGTACCTGGAAAATATATTCAAAAAATGCCAGCCCCCAACTAAACAAAATAACTCCCAGTAATCCAAGTGAAACAAACCATCCGTACTTTTTAAAGTAACTAAGATGTCCATACCAGGCAAGCGTCATAAAGGCATTGGAAATAATCAAAAGTAATACAGCAATAATTCCTTTCGTAAACATAAAATATGTAGTTGTTTTTATTTGCAAAGATGCGCCCATTCCATGAATGTTGATACAGGCAGGCACAGAAAAAATTTTTATGCCCGACAAAAAATAATTTGATCACACCTATGACTACGAATGTTACATTTTCAGGCTTTACCTGTATTTCCCTCCTACTTAAACTCTTCCAGGTATAAATACAAATCTTTTTTCAGGCGCCTCAATTCCTCTTCCGTACTTTGTATATTGCGGGACAATTCCAGATGTTTCTGTCTATAGGCTTCTTTATCGCTTGTGTTTTCTGTCTCTATATATTTGGCAAGAAGTTTTTCATGCTCCCCACATTCCCGAAAAAGCTGAGGCAACACAACTGTTCTGTAATGGAATAGCTTTTCTCTGAAATTCTTAATATTATGAACACCCCTGGTAATCTTTCCACTAAACTGATCAGCCACACGATTCAGAAACAACATTTCGTCTTGCCAAAACTCAATATTCCTTTGCCACTCTCGGGTTTCGTAATGCAACACTTCCACTCCTGCCTGAAGAAGGTAAGTTGTTTTGGGAGATGTTAATTTTTCCATATTCAAATACTTTTCTCTTACTTCCCTCCATTTAATTCAACCTATAAACACAGGCCTTTGTTCACTTCTAGAAGTCAGAACTGATCAGCATTCCCAGGACAATGACCAGTAAGGT
>DATCKK010000391.1:0-2940 GCA_036562325.1 Cytophagaceae bacterium
AGATTTAAGATCTTTACGATATAGTTTCCCTTACCTTGTTTAACCTTGAAATACAGGCACTCATTTTCTTCAGGAATTTCAACAGCATATTCCGGCCGATAAAATTATCCGAATTTTTACTCCTTTATTTTTGTAAAGGAAAAAATAAAATAACTTTGAGAAATTTTTTAATTAAATATTGTTGATCTACGAAGAAAACCAAGGGCTAAATTTAGGAAAAAACCTGCTATTAATTGGCATAGTTTTAGCTCAAACATTTTCAAGTGGTGTGAATTATGAAATTAATTAAACATAAAAACCTGGTTCTATTGCTGGCCATTTTGTTCATACAAATGGGATTAACAGCAAGCGCGCAGGATGAAATTTTGAGCAATGGCAAGCTTGCGTTAAAAACAGGCAACTCCAGGGAATTGGCAAGGTATTTCAATGATATCGTTGAAATTAGCTTTGAAGGGGAGAAAGCCAGTTACAGTAAAACTCATGCAGAATTTGTTCTTAAGGACTTTTTCAAAAAATACCCTCCGACAGACTTTCAATACATCCACCAGGGTGCGTCTAAAGAAGGAATGAAATATGCCATTGGTAAATATTCTTATCCGGGAGGAGCTTTCAGGGTGTATATTCTGATCAAGCAGTTTAAGGGGGTCTATCTGATTGATACCCTTGATTTCAGCGAAGAATAAGTCCACAAATGTCGTTTATCTAAGGTTTATTTTTTAGAACCCATAGCTAAACGACATTTGAATTTCCAAATTTTTAAATCCCAATTCCAGCAGGCATTCCACTTCTATCTGAACTTAACCTGAATTTATTTGACATACCTGCTTAATCCTTCATTTATCATTATCCTTCCTTATATTTTCTATGCTAATACCTCCAACTCACTTACTGCAACAGACACTGAAATATTAGTGTTTTAGGAATTTAAAGTTTAGAGTTTTTGAAATGGAGATAAGTGAATGTGTTCCTCAAAGTTTTATTTATTCAGAAACTGTTACTAACGACATTAATTTTTTTATTTTTGCAGCGTGAATTACCTTACAGAAGAAGCAATTGATCAATTCATAAGTGCAGCGCTTGCAGAAGACATAGGCGACGGAGATCACTCTTCCCTAGCTTCTGTACCAGCTGAAGCACAAAATAAAGCCCGCCTTATTATTAAAGGAGATGGGATAATTGCCGGTATTGCACTGGCCGGGAAAATATTTCACAAGGTAGACCCTGACCTAAAAGTGAATGTCTTAATTAAAGACGGCACCAAAGTAAAGTCAGGAGACATTGGCCTAACTGTAGAAGGTAATGCACGATCCATTCTAACAGCGGAACGACTTGTTCTCAATTGTATGCAAAGAATGAGTGGCATTGCCACGCTTACCAATGAGCTTAACCAATTGATAAGCCACACAAAAGCCAAGCTCCTTGATACCCGAAAAACTACTCCCAACTTTCGTATCATGGAAAAATGGGCGGTTAAGATCGGCGGAGGAGAAAATCATCGTTTCGGATTATTTGACATGATCATTTTAAAAGATAACCATGTCGATTATGCAGGAGGAATTGAAAAAGCGATCAAGTCCACACAGGAATATCTCCGAAAAACAAACAAACAATTAAAAATTGAAATAGAAACCAGAAGTCTGGAAGAAGTAAGACAAGTACTGGAAACCGGGGGCGTGGACCGAATCATGCTGGATAATATGACTCCGGCACAGCTAAAGGAAGCAGTAGGTATTATTAATGGCCAATATGAAACTGAGGCTTCAGGCGGAATTACCAGGGAATCTATAGTAGCAGTAGCCGAATCAGGTGTAGATTATATATCTGTAGGCGCATTAACACATTCTTTTAATAGTCTGGATATAAGCCTGAAAGCTTACTAAACTGTGAATTATTTCCAGTGGTTTACTGTTAAAAAATATTGATTATTAATTTATAAAAAATACATTCTAACTCTTTATGATCGTCAGAACTAAAAAATACCAGTTGCCCAAAAAGACTTATGTGAAGTTGGCGCTAATCAATCTGTTAAAAAAACAGTGGTATTTTATTTTTCTTCCTATTGCCATTGGCTGTCTGGCTTTTATCTGGCCTAAAGCAGTGGTTTGGTTTATAGTTTTTGCCATTCTTATACCTGTTTTGTATTTGCTGTTTTGGCTCATACAGTTTGCCGGGGTTACTCAACTGGAACAAAACAAGGTAATGTTTGAAAAACTTAGTTACGAGATAGACAGCCGACAAGTGTTAATCAAACTAAACTCCAAGCAGGGAAGCCCATTACAATGGAGTATGTTTAAAAGTGCTTACAAAGACAAAGACCACTTCCTGTTGGTAGTTTCCAAAGCACAATTGATTCACCTTCCATTCAAAATCTTCAATTCGGAAAACGATATAAAATTCGTTGAGACTATATTAAGAAGGAAAGAATACATTAAGTAAAAAAGTTGTAAATAATTAAAATATATTATAGTAAAAGGGAGTAATACTCCCTTTTTTATTTTAAACACATAATAAACCAGCCTTTAACACTCCTCTCCGCTATAAATGGAGAATTGAAGAGTTGTCTTTTGGAATTTGTTTGAAGTTTAGAATTTAAGCTGATAAATCCGATTACCGGAGTTAGCTAAAGATATGATATACTACATAACTGGAAACATAGGCCAATCCTGTCATGTATATAAACTGTATTGCAGGCCATTTCCAACTTTTTGTTTCTCTATACACCACCGCTAAGGTGCTCATACACTGCATGGCAAATGCATAAAATATCAAAAGAGAAAAGGCGAGTGCAGGAGTATAAAATGGCTCACCGGTAGCAGGATTTATCTCCGCCCGTAATCTTTCCTTTACAGTAGATTCATCATCAATTTTATCTCCTATAGAATAAATAGTAGCCATTGTACCAATGAAAACCTCTCTGGCGGCAAACGAAGTCAGTAAGGC
>DATCKK010000397.1:0-13860 GCA_036562325.1 Cytophagaceae bacterium
ATCTAAAGCTATTCCTGATGCACAGGTGAAAGATACAGATTATGTATTTTTAACCTTTGTGATGAATTACATGCCGGTAGGGCTTGTTGGATTGTTATTGGCTGTTATCTTATGTGCGGCTATGTCCTCCACTGCTTCGGAATTAAATGCACTGGCTTCTACTACCACGGTAGATATTTATAGAAGGTCGATCAATAAAGAAGCTTCCGATACACACTACCTTACAGCATCCAGGTGGTTTACGGTTCTTTGGGGAGTGTTAGCCATAGGGTTTGCCCTTTCTGCTTCTCTTTTCGAAAACCTTATACAGTTAGTAAATCTTATAGGATCTCTGTTTTACGGTACTATATTAGGAATCTTTATAGCTGCTTTTTATTTCAACTATATCAAATCAAATGCAGTCTTTATCGCTGCCGTAATAGCTGAATTGGTTGTACTTGCCTTATATTATACTACTGAGATCGGCTTTCTTTGGTATAACGTGATAGGCTGTGTATTGGTAATAATAATAGGAGTGATAGTACAGGCAGGAACCGGTAAACCTATGACGAGCAAGTAGTAAGCTGTCGGTAAATGAGGTAGATAATCTTTGATACGGTATTAATTTGAAAGGTTAGGAGAGAATGAGGTAAAAGTAAAAAGCCTTCTCGGTATGGTGACAGAGAAGGCTTTTGGCTTTAATACTTAATCAAATTATTTTTTCTTCTTACACTCAGCAATCAGTTGCTCATTGAATTTTACGTATTGATCGTTTCCGGCAGCTTTAGCAAGTTCTATAGACTTATTAGCAGTTTCTATAGCTCCTTTGCAATCATTTAATTTAGCCTGTATTTTAGCTTTTGTATGTAATTGCCAGAACTTAGGATCGTTCTCTGTAGCTTTATTTACCCACTCCAATGCTTGTTTCAGGTCTCTGTTGGTTTCATAGTAGTAAGACGCCGCCTGATAGTAAGTCATAGCATCTGCAGCACCTGCTGTTTTTTGCTTGATCTCAGCCATTACTTTGTGGTCGTAAGCATTTTCTACTTTAAAGGATACTTTAGTATCAGCCCAGCTTATTGCTATTACAGCAGATGATGGGGTGACATCGTTAAAGTCAATAGTGAATGTCTCTACATGAGCACATGTTTTCACCGGATTCACTTTAAATTTAGCTGCTTCCTCTCCATCTTTATGAGAGCCTGCCTGCAGAGAAGCATCTTTACCAAAAATAACAGTCCATTCTTTTTCACCAGGAATAGTGTAAAGCGCATAATCGCCAGGGGCTAATACTTTACCGGCAACAGTTACGGAATCAGAAAATGAAATTTTGGTAGGGGCATTCGCTCCGGTTCTCCAGATGGTATTGTATGGAACCAGGTCACCGAAAATTTTTCTGCCTTTAACACTTGGCCTTGAATAGGTAACTGTTACATCAGCTAACCCAACTTTTTGACTTACAGTTGAAAGAGGGCTTGGCTGAGGCATGCTGATCTGCGCATACGATATGGTAATTGCAGAAAGGATTAATAAACAAAGAGTTGTTGAAAATCTTTTCATAATTGGTTAAAATTATTTGTTGAAGCACCGAAAATAATCACAAGGATAGTAAAAATTCAAGAGATTTATGAATTGTTTAAAAATTCTTTAAAAAAATAATTCTTATTACTTATGCTAAATGTGGGGTATATTAAGGCAAACTGTTTAATTTAAATGTTGCTACTTACCTTAAATGGAGACAGATATTCTACATTAAAAATATATTTCATCTTTATTCGTCTTTGAAAAAAGATTTATAGGTTGGCTTGAACTCCTTTATATGGTACGTCCTAATTACAATAGCAATGGCAAAATGAAAGACGATATACCCAAAGTGAAGATTTCCAGGGAGTCGTTGAAAGAAGGTTTGATTATATTCCGCTATATCAAGCCTTATAAATGGAAATTTATTGCAGGCTTGGTGTTTATAGCACTCTCCGGTGGTACAACCATGGCTTTTCCATATTTACTTAAAGAGTTAATAGACAGTGCTCATCAGATAAAACAAGGGAATACGGCTATTTCAGTAAATATATTTGCCTTATCCATGTTGGCTGTTTTAGGTGTTCAAATGGTTTTTTCTTTTTTAAGAGTTTACCTATTTTCTTATGTGGGAGAAAGTGCGGTGGCAGATATGCGCAAAGATATATATAGCCGAATGTTAAGAATGCCCATGGAATTCTATGCCCAACGAAGGGTTGGAGAACTATCCAGCCGTATCAGTGCCGATATTTCACAGATTCAGGATACAGTAACATCCGTATTGGCTGAGATATTAAGAGGGGTGCTTGTGATGATTATAGGCCTTGGCCTTATATTCTATTTATCGCACCAACTGGCCTTGATTATGTTATCCGTGGTACCAGTGATTGTAGTAGTGGCCATTGTATTCAGCAGAAAGATCAGGAAAAGGTCCAGAGAGGTGCAGGATCAACTGGCAGACTCAGGGACAATAGTACAGGAAACCCTTCAGGGAATAAGTAATGTGAAAGGATTTTCTAATGAATGGTTTGAAATCAGGAGATATGGATGGAGTATCGATAAGGTAGTGGGATTGGCGGTTAAGAATGCTCAGTTAAGAGGTATTTTTGTTTCTGTAATGATCTTTTCCATTTTTGCTACCATAGTACTTGTTGTATGGTATGGTGCAAATTTGATGCAACAGGAGTTACTTTCTTTTGGAGACCTTACGGCATTTGTTGTTTATACAGCCTTTGTAGGGGGAAGTATGGCTGGGTTTGCAGAGCTGTTTTCACAACTTCAGAAAACTTTAGGTGCTACACAGCGAGTGCGTGAACTGCTTAAGGAACCTACGGAAGCAGTTGCTATTAATAACGAGAAGGTAGAAGACCGCTATAAGTTATCCGGTAAGCTGGAGTTGAAAGATGTTCATTTTAGTTATCCTTCCAGAAAGGATGTTCTTATCCTGAAAGGGGTATCTTTTACAGCCGAAGAAGGACAGCAGGTTGCCATTGTAGGATCAAGTGGAGCAGGAAAAAGTACCCTCATTTCACTGTTATTACGATTTTATGACCATGATCGCGGTTCGATTTTGTTTGATGGAAAAGAGGCTTCATCCATTCCCTTGTCTCAGTTAAGAAAACAGATGGCTTTTGTTCCACAGGATGTGTTATTGTTTGGGGGCACTATTTATGAAAATATCCTTTATGGAAATCCCGATGCCGGAAGAGAAGAAGTAGAGGAGGCTGCCAGGAAAGCTTTTGCGCATGACTTTATTGTAAGTTTTCCCGAAGGTTATAATACTGTTGTGGGGGAAAGAGGTATGAAGTTGTCAGGTGGACAAAGGCAACGTATTGCCATAGCCAGAGCTATTTTAAAAGATCCGGCCATATTGATATTGGACGAAGCGACCAGTTCGCTCGATAGTGAATCGGAACAAATAGTGCAGCAAGCTTTGGATAAACTGATGAAGGGAAGGACTTCTATTGTAATAGCTCACAGATTATCTACGATCCGAAATGCAGATAAAATAGTGGTACTGGATCATGGAGTTGTAAAAGAATCAGGTACTCATGAAACATTGATGAGTATGGAAGGAGGATTTTATAAGAACCTGAATCAACTGCAGTTTGAAATGGAATAGATTTTATTTTTATAACCTGCTGACAATAGGTTGTCACTAAGAGTGTTTAGATTCGTATAATGGTGTTAATATTTTAATTTTAATACTAAAACTTCCCAAGAAATTTTGTTATGATTTGTAAATAATCTAACAATAGTATTTCATATACTTGTCATTATGAATCGAATAGACCGTTTACAAGCCATTATCACGATACTTCAAAGCAAGCGTGTGGTAAAAGCAGAAGAGCTTGCTAAACGGTTTGATATAAGCCTTCGAACAGTTTACCGTGATATGCGGGCGTTGGAAGAGGGAGGAGTTCCAATAGGGGCTGAAGCTGGTGTAGGATATTTTATCACGGAAGGTTATCATTTACCACCTGTTATGTTTACCCATGAAGAAGCAAGGGCTATGTTATTGGCTGGAAAGTTTGTTGAAAAACTTTCTGATGAACCTACGCAAAAGCATTTTCATAATGCTTTAACTAAAGTAAGAGCCGTTATTGACCAGGAGAAAAAAGATGAATTGGAGGGGTTGGAAAATAAAATTCTGATTAATCCTTTTCAGGAACATAAACGCTCCGAGCTGTCCGACCTGAGACTGGAACCTATAAAGCAAGCTTTGACCAATAACCTGGTATTGCAATTGGAATATGCTTCAAGGAAAGGAGAGGAAACCAAAGGAAGGGTAGTAGAGCCTTTAGGTATTTGTTATTATTACAGTTCATGGCATCTCATTGCCTACTGCCGGCTTCGTAAAGACTATAGAGATTTTCGGCTGGACAGGATTAAGGAACTTAAAATTTTACGAGAGCGGTTTTCAAGAGCCAGGCATCCCAGCTTGAAGGAGTATATGGACCGTATGATTTCGGAAACCGAACTAGTACCTGTTACCATTGCTATGGATCCGGAAATAGCAAGATATATACAGGATAGTAAATATTCTATGGGGTTGTTGTCAGAGACCAGACGTAATGATAAAGTGGAAATGACTTTTGCTACCTATAGTTATTGCTACTTTGCAAGATGGTTATTGATGGTGGGAGATGTAGAAATCATTTCACCGCAAGAACTTAAAGAGGAGATTAAAAGAGTCGTCCTTCAGTTAAGTAATAAGTATCTGCCTTAGACAGGTCTTGCCTGGGTTTATTTTATATAGTTCAATATACCGGAATGATTCCTAAACCCGGATAGTGAACCAGCTTGTCTTACTTTTTATTTTTTTATAATTTATTCTTTATAGCATAATCGTCCTTCCTGTAAATTGATCCTATTTAAACCTTATTCTTTGTATCCGGTTTATGGAAAGAAAAACAGTAACAATGGATACTAATAACTGGCAATCAACTTCACAATCTCAGCAGGGGGAATCCGTAAAATCTGACAAAATTAATGTAGGCACAACAGAACGAATATTGTCAGTGGGAGCCGGGTTTTTATTGGCAGTATTGGGTTTAAGAGGTAACAAACCCTCCAATATTGCGATGACACTTGCCGGAGGGGCACTTATATTCAGAGGTGTATCTGGGTATTGTCCTGTTAATGCAGCATTGGGAAGAAACACAGCAGACACAGGAACTACTTCATTAGAAGTATTCACAACGATAGAGGTAAGTAAAGAAAGAGAAGAAGTATATGCGTATTGGCGCAGGCTGGAAAACTTATCTCGTTTTATGAGCCATATAAAAAGTGTTTATCAATACAATGATGTCAGATCACGCTGGGAGGCAGAATTAGCCGGCCTTGGAGTGGTATCATGGGAGGCTGATATTATGTTGGAAGAAAGAGGGCGTTATCTGGCATGGAAATCCATTGAAGGAAGCCAGATAGAAAATGCCGGTGAAGTACGTTTTACAGAAGCAGGGCCGGGCAAGACCGAAATACAGGTTAGTATAAAATATCGTCTGCCGGAAAGCGCAATCGGTGTTGCAGCTGCAAGATTAATGCAGCGGTCACTTGAAAATATAATTACGGAAGATATCAAACGATTTAAAAAAGTAATAGAATCTGATAAGGTAGAATTGGTTAATTATTAATTCTTGTATACCTGACGCTATAAAGATTGCCAAATTTAATTCAGGTGGCTTTTATAGATAGTTGTATTAAAGAAGTATTAACTATGGAGTGAAGCGTTATAATTTTTTCTTTCTCCGTAAACAATTTCGCTTTCAGCGAGTTTTATAGGAAAAATTATTTTTCTTATGAAGCTCAATATTAAAAGTTTTAAATTATCAATAAGCAATATTGATAAAATTGGATACAGTGTCCTTGTTTTAGTCACCGTTTTGGGTGTAATAACTGCTTTTTTCCAAGAAGATTTTTTTGTGAATGTATTGGTAGTGGAAGATGGTATTATTGAAAACTTAACCGCTATTCTGTTGCTGATAACCGGATTGATGTTATTAAAAAATATGATCCTGATTAAAAATAAATATCAGCTCGTCTTTGTTACCACTTTTCTGCTTTCCATCTTCTTTTTGTTTATAGCAGGAGAGGAGATTTCCTGGGGGCAAAGAATATTTAATATTGAGTCTACAGGGTTTTTTATGGAAAATAATACACAACAGGAGATGAATTTTCATAATTTAAAAATAGCCGGGATACCTGTTAACCGATTGTTATTTGGCCAGTTGATTACAATTGCTATAATAAGCTATCTTCTCTTATTTCCATTATTGTACGATAATGTACCTTCATTAAGAAAATTAATTAACAAAGTAGGAATTCCTGTGGGGGAATATCATCATTTGATCATGTTTCTTGTATTGACAGGTATGATATTATTAATTCCTTCGGGTAAGAAATGGGAGCTGTATGAATTTGCATTAAGCGTTATATTTTTATTAATTATATTAAAACCTAAAAATAATATATATTCGAGCCTGGCTTATAGCTATACGAATTCAGAAACCAAAATGGCTACTACCTGAAATGGTAGTACTTAGTACTTACTTAATCAGAAAAAATAATCGGATGAAAAAATATATTTTAGGATGGGTATTGCTTTTTAGTACCTCTGCATTGGTTGCCCAGTCGGTAGAAGAGTTATGGACAGGTAAGACCGAGTTGTCCAAGGTTCATGATACTTTTGACTGGTATCAGCAGGGGTTTGCCGAATATGCACCCGATACTACAATTATTACGAAAATCAGCGATAACTTAAATGGATATACCTTTTTAATTTTTGCGGGGACCTGGTGTGGTGATACCAAATATTTATTACCCAAATTTTCTAAAGTATTAAACATGTCCGGCGTTTCGGATGAAAAAGTAACTTTATATCTGCTGGATTTCCGGCTTAAAAGCCCCGAAAAACTGGAGAAGAAATATAAAATTAAGTCCATACCTACTTTTGTGATTATTAAAGATGGCAAGGAAACCGGCCGTATTGTGGAAAGCGTAAATGAACCGGTAGAAAAAGTACTTTATGATATTTTGAAATAGCAAAGCTATAAGTATAGTGATGCAAAAGAAATTACCATAGACGAGTATATTCACGTCCAGGTATTTTGAATTTTTTGTCTTTTAGTATTTTTAATTATTTTTAAATAAGCTGGTTTAAAGGACTTGAAAAAGGCATAAGTCCGGCTTTGTTTTGACTTTATTGCTATACTTCATTGAAACCAACTTGAAAGCGTTTCGGGAAGTGTAACTTACCTGTTGGAATATATGGCATCATGGAAGTAATTAATTCACAAAACGATAATAACATCAAAAATCGGGGCGTTTATTTTACCGGTAAATCCAGTGTTTCCGTTCCAGTGCATGTAACAGTAACTCCATTTTATTTTATTCTGGAACCGTGTGATGGATCAGGTGGGACTATACAATGGAAGCATGAAGAAGTCCTTTCGTTCGAAGAAAATAGTCATAAGACGATAGTAAAATTTGGAACAGCTTTTCCATGTCCTATGCTGGTCGTCGAATCTGAGAGCCTGAAAAAAGATATTCGCCGGTTGAAGCCAAATGCATCTTACCTTAAACCTTCCCCTAATATTTTAATGAGCAATGCGGTAAAAGGCCTTCTGATAGCTGTTACCGTGGTAATAGCCATGCTTGTTTTTGCTTATGTGTATGTCATTCCTGTACTAATGGAAAAGTTAGCCTCAGTAGTGCCTGTAAGTTTGGAAAAGCAGGTAGGAGATTCATTTAAGCAAAGTTTTTTAATGAATCAACAAATTGATAGTGCAAGGACAATAGCTATCAATAAATTTTATTCCGAATTAAAAGTTCCTGGCAGTTACCCGATAAATATTACCGTCGTGGAAAGTGATGTGCAAAATGCCTTTGCCCTTCCGGGAGGAGAGATCGTGGTATTTAATGGAATCATTGACAATATGCAAAGTTATCCGGAGTTAGTTGCTTTGCTGGGGCACGAAGCCGGACATATCGAAAAAAGGCATAGCCTTAAACTTCTCATGAAAAACATGGCCAATTACCTGATCCTATCGGCCATACTTCAGGACTTTAATTCTATTATGGCTGCAATTATTGAAAATGCTGCTTCTTTAGAAGAACTATCTTATAATAGAGAAAAAGAAGAAGAGTCAGATGAGTTTGGATATGCTGTACTTAGGGAAAACAAGATAGACCCCAACGGTATGGTGCGCTTGTTTGAACAATTACAACAGGGAGATGGCTCCAGGCATACTCCTGAATTTCTTCAAACTCACCCTAAACTGGATAACAGGATAAAAACGATTAAGGAAAAAATTAAAAAGGAAGTTTTTCCGGTTGAGCATCATCCCAATTTGAAAAACTTATTTGATGAGATAAAAAAGGCCAATAGTTTTTAATTGTTTCAGGTTATATTTTATCCCGGTTTTTTTATCATTTAAAGCATGATATGATGTGTTTTTGGGGAAACGGAAAGATAGCCTAAAGAAGGAGGCTTTGGAGGGTCTTGAATTTTGGTTACTTTTGTTTCAAACTTGTTCCTGTTATGGGGCAAGTAAAAATAAGTATGATTGGCCAATAACCAGTTGTAAGTAAGTACATCTACAAGTTACATTATCCATGAAAGATTTTAAAAAATACTATATCATTCCAGCTCCACCTGAAGACGTTTATTTAGCCTTAACAACTCCTTCCACCATTCATTTGTGGTCAGGAGAAGAGGCGATTATGTCTACAGTGCCAGGCTCAGAGTTTTCGCTTTGGGAAGGAAGTATTGTTGGTAAAAACCTTGAGTTTGAGGAAGGAAGGAAGATTGTACAGGAATGGTATTTTGGTGATCAGGAACCCAAATCTATTGTGACCATTCTATTGCATCCGGATAAAAAAGGAACTTCTGTGGAGTTAAGACATACCAATATACCGGATGAAGATTATGAGAATATAGTCGATGGCTGGAATTATGTTTATTTCTCTTCGTTGAGAGACTTCTATGAAGAAGAGTAATCTGAAAATTGTTAAGGAGAAAATGAATAATAAATAACAGAAAGGGGTTAGATGATTTCGGGTACCAAAAGGGAGAATATTAAAGCGGGAGCCAGGGTAGCTATTGTATTGAAAAAAGACCAGCGTACGGGCAAGCATACAGAGGGGATTGTAAAGGATATACTGACTAAAGCAGCAGTGCATACGCGCGGAATAAAAGTAAGATTAACTACAGGAGAAATAGGCAGAGTGCAGCAGGTATTTGAAGAAGAAATATAAGGGATTTGTGTAAAATAAGAAGTGGTAAGTTAAAATGATTGTCGTTTAGTAATCTATAATGACTAAACGACAATCCAATTGATAGAGATTAAGATTCTACCGGTTTGTTCAATGGTACCAGTTTTCTTGCTTTGATGGTTTTGCCGGGAGTAGATTCAAAATACCAGGTCATGCTTTTTCCCGACATTTCAGGGCGACATTGAGGAATCAGGTCTAAAGCACTATTGGAAGCCAGCTTCTTTAAAAACTCCCTGAACTTACTTGCGCTATTTTTGTCCCAGTTTTCGATCCCTTTCTTATACAGTACTTCGTAGATCTCACTTGTTTTTACCGTGTTGTATATTTTGTTGTTGTCAAAATAGTCCTGAATGTACTGTGAGATTTGAATTGCAAGTAAGGTCTCTTTTTGTGAAATCGCCATGATAATTAAATTTTTTATAATTAAATGTAATTGTTATTTCCCGGGACCTGTTCTGAATGCCAATTTTTTTAGGGAACAGAATTTCAAAGTTACGAAAATTAAGTGAAGGGACAATCAGATAGGGTAGGTTCTTTTTCAATAATTAATTAAAATACTATAGATTTTGATTAAACCTCTATGAATGCTATTGAAAAAAGGATGAAAATTTTTGATAGGGCTATATTCCTCATAAGTAAATGCATTTATAATTACAATGATACTCAGTGGGATGATTGGACGAATAGAAAAATCCAGGGATTTACTAGTTATACACAGGTGCGTACTTTTACTTATTGGTAAATCCCGGGAAGTATCTGTTAGCGGTTAACGCCGGTGACCTACCTTCTTTTTAAGGATTTAAATCCAGTGTTACCAGTATAGCCAGATGATCTGACATTCGGATATTGTTATTTTCTTTTTGGATAGTTTCGATACCTACTATTTTATCTTTTAAAACAGGATTTGCCCATGCGTAATCAATTCGTTTAGTTGGATTATCTGATTCGAAAGTATATCCTCCTTTTCCGGAATGTACCTTATCCCAGACATCAACCCAGCCTAAGACTTTAAATGGGTCAAATAGATTGCTGTCAGGTGTATGATTAAGGTCACCTATCAGCAATGCAAACCCATTTACATCGTTCAGGTATGGTAAAGCTTCTTTTATATTTACCTGCGCCTGGTCATATACCCATGAAAAGTGGCCGTTGAATAAATAAAAGTCACCTTCTTTTAAGTGAAACCTTGCTGCCAGCAGTACCCTTCTTGATTTATCTTCTGTATTAATAAATGACAACCGCATGGATTGGTAATCTGAAAACCGGATTTTGGAAAGGATGGCAGCACCTTCCTGCTTATCACCGGCATCAGCCTGCGATGGTTCATAGTAAAGATGAGAGTAAGTATTAAACAATTCTTCGTATAGTTGTGTAGCCTGGTTTCTACCGTTTTCTATATTTGGGTCTTTAGCGACTGCCTGCAAAGCTATAATATCAGGGTTTGCTTCATTGATTGCCTGTAAGATCAGGTGCCTTCTGTCAGGCCACTTTCCATGCTTCTCTGCATAGAAGTTAAGGTTTAAGCTCAATATTTTTAACATACTATTATCGTTCTCATTCATAAACATAACCCTGTCACTCGTATTTTAGTTAATCGTGATTGCCTTGCCTGGTAAAATCAGTGTATGTTGTAAGAGTGTAAAATTGATAGGCCAGAGTGAGGGAGAAAAAAGCATCTTTACATAGTAGAGTATAAATACAGATATATTGAAATAAGAAAAGATAATATTTCTTGTGGGGCAGTATATAAAAAATCAATAAAAAAGGTTGCCTTTTTAGGGACAACCTCTTTACATTAGATTCAAAGGTTACTTTTTCGGTGTTCTTGGCTTACGTTGTTTTACTTTTTGAATCTTTACGTATTTTCCATCCAATGGACAACCATTCAACTCATTCATCGCAATTCTTCCATCAGTTTCTTTTTCCATTTCGATGATGGCAGTCCCTTCCGATTCTCCATATCTGTTTTTATTTATTTTAACGGACAGTACAGCGCCGAAAGGTTGAAATAATTTTTTTAAATGATTTTCACTTACTCTTTGGCTAATGTTTTCTATGATTAAATTCATGAGCTATAATGATAGTTTATAATAACAAATAGGGTTTAATTCGGATATTAAATCTTATTATGAATGTATTAGGATCAGAATCGGAAGAAGCGTTTATATACATAAGTGTATTTGGGCCGATTTTGTTTGCTGGTGTCTTTCTTCCTGCCTTAATAACATTATAGCTGAAGGGAAAAGTTCCTTATCCTTATTTTAGCCGTTTCAGGATGTTCAACGTAGTTGTCGTAACACGTAATTGGGGTGTATATATCAACTAATGCAAGGTTGACAAGAATTATAAATAGCTTAAAAAATTAATAGTGGAAGTATGGATTAACAATATAAATAAACTAAAAGAGGATAGTATATAATACCATCCTCTTTTTAAGTTTGTGGAAAGGGACACTTTGTTATACTTCGATTTCAGAAGATTTTAATCCTGGCAAACCTAGTTTTGCAGCTTGTTTTTCATAAAGGTCTTCTGCCAGTCGGTCATTGGTGATGTGATATCTTGCGCCAATATATTTAACAATATCGCCATTATCATCAAGTACCGGAACAATAGTAGCATCTACCCAGTAATGAGTACCATCTTTGGCTTTGTTCTTCACGATACCCTGGAATACTTGTCCTTTCTTAATAGTATCCCATAATAATTTAAACAGTTCTTTAGGCATATCCGGATGTCGGAAGATATTATGCCCTTTATTTATTAATTCCTCTCTTGAATACTTAGCTACCTGGCATAGTTTATCATTCACATAAGTAATTGTACCAAATTTATCAGACTCAGATAAAATTGTTGTTAAGCCAAATACTTTTTCTCTGATTTCCAACTGTTCTTTCAGGTCTTTCATTTGAGTAAGGCTTCGCTGCAGGTCTTCCTGAATGGCGGCCATTTCCTCCATGTTTTGTCTTAACTCTTCTTCCTGAGCTCTTAATTCCTCTGTACTCTCCTGAGATATTATCAAAAGTCGGTTGGTTTTTTCCTGAGTTCTCATGTTCTTTATTGATACGGCTATGCTTTCGCTCAGCTTCTCAATAAATTCAATATGATAAGTTTCAAAAGGCTTAAACGATGCCAGTTCTATAATACCAACTACATCTTCGTTATTTTTTAAAGGTACAAGTAATAAGTTAGTAGGAGTTGCCTGGCCCAGTCCGCTGGTGATGGTAACATAATTTTGCGGTATTTCCGTAAGTAATATTTTTTCTTTTTCCAGATAACATTGCCCTATAAGGCCTTCGCCCGGCTGGATGATCTTTTCCATGAACTTCTTACGGTCGTAAGCATAGCAAGCTTTTAATTCGAGATATACATTTTTTTCATCCGGGTCATTTATAATGAACAGCCCTCCCTGATTGGCTTCCAGGTATTTGACCAGGTTGGAAATTACTGTATCATAAAATTTCTGATTGTCCTGATGGTTGCCGCGCAATATATCTATAAAATGAGCAATACCTTGTGCTGACCAAGAGCGTTGTTTTTCTTCTTTGTCAATTTTAATTAACTGTTCTTTGAGAGATAAGAGGTTGGCATTTAATGAACCTATATCAGTAGATGCATCATTGATTTCAAGTACGGTCTTAAAATCGCCGGAGGAAATCAATGAGACAAACTCTGAAGCTTTGGTCAACTGTTTTTTTAGTGCTTCATTTTCTTTAATCAGATTTTCCAGATCCTTTTTCTTAATTATTTTATATCCCATGCTGAAAACAGTTTTTTAATTGGTTTTAACGAGGATATTGCTTTTAGGATACTGAGGGGCGCCACCTAGTGTATTGATTTTTCTCATTATTTTGATAAATTACGGTAAAATACGATGGTATTTTGTAGTATAAAATAGTATACGCTTAGCAGGCGAATCCTATATCCCCCTGAGTAAAAAAAAGTTAAAAAAATCCAATCCAAAGCTTGGTTTTAACCCGTATTTTTCAACCCCTAGGGGTATTGTTTTAGTCTGATTCGAAGCAAATAGTTGTCTGCGGTCATATATAAATATTCTTCGTTGGTATCTAAAGCGCAGTTGGAAGTAATTTCTCCCGTTTTGATCCTGCCAAGTACTTTAGCCTCTTTATTGAAAATCCATACTCCTCCCGGGCCGCTAGCAAAGATGATTCCCGACTTACTAACTTTTAAGCCATCAGGAAGTCCTTTCTCTTTGTCTACCAGGTGAGTAGCATCGTAAAAAATTTTTTCATGGGCAATATTTCCCTGCTCATTTATTTCATACGCCATCCATAAAGCTTTTTCAGGATCAGAGTTGGAAACATAAAGTGTTTTTTCATCCGGTGAAAAGGCAATACCATTGGGACGGCTTAACTCTTTGGTTAACAAAAAAGTTTTGCCGGTAGTATCTACCCGGTATACTCCCTGAAACGGAAGCTCTTTAGCGGGGTCTTTTTCAACTTTCTCTAAACCGTAAGGCGGGTCAGTGAAATAAAATTCACCGTTACTTTTTATAGTTATATCATTGGGGCTATTGAGCCTTTTGCCTTCATAATTATCGGTAATAGTAACAAAGTTGGGTTTAGG
>DATCKK010000666.1:0-21733 GCA_036562325.1 Cytophagaceae bacterium
TACAATCAACCTGAAGGAGTAATAATTATCGGTAATGAGTTGCAGACAGGTGTTTATCTGATGGGCATTACTACAGGTACTTATGCAGAAATAATAAAGCTGGAGAAACTACAGCCATAATAAAAATGTTATTAAAGTTAAGAGCTTTTAATATATTAAAACATACTTATTAAAAATTATCTTTACTTATAACATAATAACTCAATCATTCATAAGCCACACATGCTTTCAGCCCGGGCTAATAATTCATAGATATTTTTCTATGGAGTATATTCTTAAAAATATTATATTGCCGGAATCGTTTACTAAAAAAGTTAAAGTATGAAACCGGTCTATGTAGTTTTTATTCTTCATCTGTTAGCTTCAACGATCCTTTTTGGTCAAAATCCACCCATTGTAGTTGAAGAGCGTTTTGATAATAATGAAAACGGATGGAGATTGTTAAATCAGCCGACAGATGTTGCTGACATACGTGGAGGTAAGTTAGTGTGGCAACATAATGATGTGGCAGGAAATGCTATAAGTAACTACTTCAACCAGTTGGACACTAAAGCCGATTTTTCTGTTGAAGCCAAGTTTGATGTAGTGAAATTGGGAAGCGAATATGGAATCATGTTTGGTGGAAGCGATCAGGAAAACACGCTCTACCTGCTTGTAAAGAACATGCAATACCGCATTGTTGAAGTAAAGAAAGGAAAAGCAAACCAGATAAAAGATTACACTACTTCATTAAAGATTAAGCCAAATGGCAATGTACTCAAGGCATCTAAGAAAGGAGCCGAGATTCAGTTTTATGCCAATAACGTCTTGTTTACACAGATTCCGGCCACGCAGGTCAACGGTAAATCCTTTGGTTTTGCTTTGTGGGGATCTTCCAATGTATCTATCGATGACTTTGTTATTTATGGCAAAAAGCTTCCGATAAACCTTGCTCCTAATATGCATTACAATTCCCCTCCTGAAAATCTGGGCAAAGGAGTTAATTCTGTATATGGAGAACTTACACCGGTTATCACTCCGGATGGTAAAGGGTTATACTTTACAAGAACCTACTCTCCTGAAAACACCGGTGGAGCTACCGATTATCAGGACATCTATTTTTCTTCCTTCGTTAATGGGCAGTGGTCCAAAGCAGTAAACATTGGCAAGCCGGTGAATAACCAGGCGCCCAATGCAGTTTGTGCCGTAAGCCCTGATGGTAATTCACTTTTATTAATGAACACCTATGATTCAAAAGGTGGAGCATCCGGTATGGGCTTATCCATCAGTTACCGCACCAAAGAAGGCTGGTCGGTCCCTGATAAAGTAAATGTGAGAAACTATTATAATAAAAGCTCTTTCAATGAATATTTCTTATCCAGCGATAATAAAGTACTATTGCTGGCACTGGAAAGAGATGATACCTATGGAACAAGAGATATTTATGTCTCCTTTTTGGAAGATAACAATATCTGGTCCACACCTAAAAACATAGGCCCTGTGGTGAACACGCCCGGTACGGAGCTTTCGCCATATCTTGCTGCCGATGGAGTTACTTTGTATTTCAGTAGTACGGGACATCCGGGTTATGGTAAGAACGACATATTTGTTACCAGAAGGCTGGACGATACATGGACAAACTGGAGCGAGCCTGTAAATGTTGGAATGCCGGTGAATTCAAAGGGAATGGATGCTTACTACAGTGTGCCGGCCTCAGGAGATTATGCATATTTTATTTCAGAAGAGAATGCCATAGGTAAAGCAGATATATTCAGAATAAAACTGCCGACTCCGGTAAAACCCAAGCCCGTTATACTTATTTATGGCAAGGTGTTGAACAGTAAAACCAAAGAGCCGATTGCCACAGGCATTACCTACCGAGATCTTGACACAGATAAAGAATCAGGCATTGCAAGGTCCAATCCATCTGACGGAAGTTATAAAATTGCATTGCCTTACGACAAGGTATATTCATTCTTCGCAGAGAAAGAAGGATTTTATTCGGTGCGAGATACCATAACAGTACCGCCAAATACGGTTTACAGAGAAATAGAAAGAAATATTTACCTTACTCCATTCCAGGTGGGAGAAGACATTTTGTTGAACAACGTATTCTTTGTAAGAAGTAAACCTGACTTACTTCCTTCATCCTATCCGGAGTTGAATAAGCTGGCGAAAATACTTAAGGAAAACCCTACCCTGGAAATTGAGTTGGCAGGACATACTGATAATGTAGGTAATCCGGACCTCAACATTGAACTTTCTCAACAACGTGTTGAAACCGTCAAAAACTATCTTGTGAGTAAAGGAGTCTCCGCAGAGCGAATTACAGGAAAAGGCTATGGAGGCGCCAGGCCGATAGCAGACAACTCAAAAGAAGAGACCAGAAGGCTGAACAGAAGGGTTGAGTTTAAGATAGTTAAGTTTTAATTGAAGAAATAAAAAGACAAGAGCCTGAAATAAACTTCAGGCTCTTGTTATATATTTTGCCAACAAAACACACAGTAATTGACTTACTATTGATTTTGCTGGTTTTGTTGATTTCCTTCTTCTACTTCTTTAGTTTCTGTTTGAGTAGTAGTATCAACATCTACAGTTGTTTCTTTCGCTGTTTCTTCAACCTGATACTCTACTCCGGTAGTATCCCTCTCTAGCACTTCTGTCTGGGTCATTTCATTTTGCCCTTCCTGACAAGCTGAAAAGGATATCATTCCACCAACAAATAAGAACACTAATAACTTTTTCATATCTATCCTTTTAAGTTCTCATTTAGAAAAACATACAATACATCAAAATGTTTTGGCCGCCCTCAAATTGGCCGAAAAATAATATAATCGGAAGTTTAAAACTTTAATTGATAATAAAGGGTTCTTTCAATAGTAATACAAGTTTAACCTATGATGAAAATGAACAATATTTACCTGAAAGAGAAAGAATACCTTCCAATCAATAATATAGATGAATTGAGCCTGCTGGACGTGCTTGAAAGAATAAATGGATTAACAATTCAGGAATTGCAAACAATTAAAAATTATGAGGCCCGGCATAAAAACAGAGCAGATATTATTAATACCATAAACTTCCGGTTACGCATATTCCGCGAAAATGGCCGCTTTCAGCTATAGAATCACAGTTTAAGTTCAACTCATTGTATTAATTTTTTTGAAAAAAGTTCAATTTAAAAGTATTATAAAATATAGGATAAGCTCATACGTTATCGTTTCCTAACTATGCATTTTTGGATAGTGAGGTGAAGGTGGTGTTGCTGAATTTGCCTGAAAAGCCTGTGTTCTCTGTAGTTTCCTCTCTGTTACCCGGTAACAGCGTTAGTTATTATAGTATTTCTTCGTAGGTGTTTTTCTTAAAAGAGTGTATATTTGATTGATTGTTTGAGAATAATCATAAAATCTCATAATTAAAGATTATCTATGATACTTTTATTAGATTTCGCATTGCCCTTTACCGATCCAGTACTGATTTTTTCAGTTGTATTATTTATAATATTTTTTGCTCCCATTATACTTAGAAAGTTGAGAATACCAGGCTTAATCGGTTTGATATTGGCCGGTGTGATTGTGGGCCCCAACGGATTTAATTTATTGATGCGAAGTTCAGGCATTATTTTGTTTGGTACGGTTGGCCTGCTCTATATCATGTTCCTTGCCGGGCTGGAAGTGGACATGAATGACTTTAAGAAGAATAAAAACCGCAGTCTGGTTTTTGGGGCATTCACCTTTTTCATCCCCCTTGTAGTGGGAAGTATAGTGTCTATTTATGTAATCGGCCTTTCTGTCCAGGCAGCACTATTGCTTGCCAGCATGTTTGCCACGCATACACTGATTTCTTATCCCATAGCCAGTAAACTGGGTATAGCAAAAGATGAGGCGGTTACAATTTCTATAGGAGGAACCATAATTACCGATACTGCCGTGCTGATACTTCTTGCAGTAATCACCGGATCGGTAGAAGGTAATTTAAGTAGTGATTTCTGGATAAGGCTTGCTATCTCTCTTACGCTATTTACGATAGTAGTATTCTGGGGCTTTGCCGCCATTACAAGATGGTTTTTCAGAAACATACAGGAAGATGGTGGTTCTCAGTATATATTTGTTTTAAGTATTGTCTTCGCATCGGCATTCCTTGCAGAGCTGGCAGGAGTAGAAGCCATTATCGGAGCTTTTCTGGCCGGACTTTCGCTTAATCGCCTTATCCCTCATACCTCTCCATTAATGAACAGGATTGAGTTTATCGGAAATAATTTATTCATTCCCTTTTTCCTGATCAATGTAGGTATGATTGTCGACCTAAAAGTATTATTTAAAGGTTATGATGCATTGATGGTGGCAGGAGTGTTAACAGCAGTAGCTTTATCTACCAAATGGGTTGCGGCATATTTTACACAAAAAGTATTTCGATATACCAAAATACAAAGGCAGTTAATATTTGGTTTGAGCAGTTCACACGCTGCAGCAACGCTGGCTGTTATCTTAGTGGGATATGACTTACAGCTATTCGATGAAAGCATATTGAACGGAACTATTGTGTTGATTTTGATTACCTGCCTGGTAAGTTCCTTTGCTACTGAAAATGCGGGAAGAAAGCTGGCTATCCTTGAATCGGATAAAAAACCTGAGATAAGTGAGATACCTGAAAGGATACTGGTTAATATTGCCAACCCTGTAAACATAGAGCAAAAAGTGGATCTGGCTATTATGCTCAAAGATGAAGCATCGGATCAGCCTATTTATACTTTGTCGGTAGTAAAGGATGATAAGGATGCGAAAGAGCAGGTGTTAATGGCCAATAAGACACTTGAGAAGGCCCTTAAACGTGCAGCACAGACAGATACCAGAGTTTCCATCGAATCAAGAATTGACCTTAACATTGCGAATGGTATTACCCGTGCGGTTAAGGAGCTATTGATAACAGAAATAATTATAGGCTGGCACGGACAATCCACACCAAAGGATTTTATATTCGGAACGGTTTTGGACAGCCTGTTGGAGAAAACGGAACAAATGGTTCTGGTAACCAAAATTATTCATCCGTTAAATACTATTAAAAGAATAATCGTTGTAGTGCCTCCGAATGCAGAGTTTGAAGTAGGTATAAGCAGATGGGTAAAAACGATAAGAACCTTATCCAAACAGGCAGGTGCAAATGTTATTTTTTATGGAGAGCCTGCGACATTAGAAAAAGTAAAATATTTACTCAATGCAACAAAGTCTTCCATAGAAGCAGAGTTTAAAAAGTTCAGGCATTGGGATAATCTTTCTGTATTAACCAAAGTTGCCTCAAAAACGGATGATCTTCTTATAATCGTAAGCGCAAGAAGCGGTACGGTTTCTTATCAAACAATGCTGGATGTTATTCCAAAGACATTGTCCAGACACTTTAAAGATTACAGCTTTATTGTAATCTATCCGGAACAGTATGCAATAGATCCGGAAAACAAAAACCTTCAACTGGATGGTATGACGATCACTCCTATTGAAGAAGATATCCAGAGAATTAATAAAATTGGAAAAGGTATTAAGCGATTATTGAAGCGCTTTTTAAGATTTTAACCCAATAGCCCTCGGTTATAAGGAAGGTTTATGAGAACGTGATTAAATCGCTAATCTCACTCACTCAATACAATCGGAGGCGATATGCTTAATTATTTTAGCCTGTACAGTTTTCCTTCTTAAAAACATCCGGGTACTATATTGGTTTTAGCTAATGTTGTAACTAAAATCTATATAGTATGAAAAAACTTCTGACGAATAATTTTCTTTTACTTGCTGCCCTTGTAATTATCACATCCTGTAGTAAAAAAGCAGGTACATCTTTTCATAGCCGTAGCCCTGAACATGGCCTGAGCGTAAAGGTAAGTCCTGAAGCCCCTCCTTCATCGGATATGTTGGAAGCTTCTACGGTTTCTGCTCCGGTAGTCTTCCGTCAGTTACCCGCAATGGATCAAACAACAGAAGAAAAGGTTATATCTCCTGCTAATGCTGACACCAGAGCAAATAAGAAGCTTATAGAGGTAAGAAGCAATAATAAAGCGAAAGACAATCCAAAGGTATCAAAGGTTAAAATATTAAAAGAGCTTACCCGTGGAGATATGAAAGAGAGTGCTCAGAGAACGGGCGTTGGTACACTTCTGCTGGTAATATTTGCAATTATATTACCGCCACTTGCCGTAGTGCTGGTAGATGGGCTGGGAGGGCCTTTCTGGTTAAGTATTTTGTTAACACTGTTATTCTATGTACCAGGATTGATATATGCCTTGTACAGAGTATTCAGAGCTGAAGGCTAAGTATATTCAGCATTAACAAGTATTATAAGATGTAAATAGAGTATTGCATATAAATTAAACTAATAATAAAAAAACAGAGCTACTGGCTCTGTTTTTTATTTATGCTTTCAAAATGTTTCGGTTACTGTTGGCAGGCAACTTATTACTCTCTGTTATTTCTTTACCATTTAATATCATGTTGCCATAATGAAGGCCGCCAAATATACTAAACAAATAGGTTATGATAAACGAGATATTATGTTTATAAACCAACATAAAAGCCAATAAACAAGCGCATAAATAAACATGCCATAGAGATATACGTTGATCTTTCCCAATATATAAATGATGGGAAGAATTCAATGTAACCGTTATTGTCATAATTGCCAATACGCCGGTTATGGCTCCTTCCATAATGCCTCTTGGCCCTGAAAGTATTTGAAATAGTTGATGTGATAGCAGGAAGACTACTCCGGATAAAATAGTGAATATAAAGTATAGCAATATTACTTTCCTTTCTCCGAGTTCCATTGATAATATATGTCCGAATAACCAGAATAGGAACATACTAAGAAGCAGCTCGCCCGCATTAAAATGAATGAACTGGAATGAGAACAGGCTTATCCATGAAACTGCTTTTGGCAGTACTTCCGGTTTGGAAGAAAGGCTTAAGCTATGTTCAACAAGATAGGCGATTGATTGTCCGGATATAGTATATCCTGTAAATACTAAATACTTTATCAGTAAATAAATAATGTACAGAATCAGATGGGCCAGTATTAGCCGGTTTATTTCAGAAGAGAGATTAAACGGAGCGTTAACGTAATATTTAGAATCATCATACTTCCCATTTTTGTTAAGATATAGTTTCATAGTTATAATATGATGGTACTATCTATATCATACGCAATTAACAGGCCTGTGATTAGGCTTAAAGGCATTTTAGATTATTGATGGTTAAACATGTAATGAGTGAAACCGCTGGTATATAGATAGTTTTAAGTGAAGAAAAAAAGTGTTAAAAAATATTTGCAGTGGTGCATGTAACCTGATGAAATAATACAAATTGTGTAAAAATTCCTCAATATGGGGAATAGTTCTGTGGATGAATCAAATTATAATGCATGTGCTTAAATTAATAAACTAGTGTATGCCTGGACATAGATAAATGTGATGGTTCGTTAATTAAATACTTCCTGTATCAAGGGGTGTTATAACAAGCAAAACTTAAAAGGATTAGATAGGGAGTAATAATAAAAAATGAGGCCGCCGGGTTAGCGGCGGCCTTAGAGTTATTTAAAAGCTTTTATAGTGAATATATACTTCTCTGCTTTTCTGATTTGAGTGGTCCGGTTATTATAATTCAAACCAGAAGATTTGGCTGGAAGCTTAACATTGTTTGAATCAAGAATCGGAATTATGGTATTGCTTTCCAATGCGTAGGAAACATTCTCTGCATCCGCATCTTTACCGGTAATCATTCCTATGATGTATCCGTTTTCATCAAACACCGGGCTACCGCTGTTTCCAGGGTTTACAGGTATACTTACCTGGCAACTGGATGTATCCAGCTCATAACCGGTTCTTGAGCTTACGGAACCTTCGGCATACACCAGGTCTTCTTTAGGATAGCCAAGTGTAAATACTCTTTCTCCAAGATCGGCAGGTTTAAGTCGGAACCGGAAAGGGTTTTTCTTTAGTTGGGCAGGTATGGTATCTGCTTTAAGAATAGCCAGGTCGTTTTGCTTATCTACAGCAGCAACCGTTACTTTAAGCTTGCCGAATTCTGCATTTTCAACATAGACGGAATCTGCATTGGCCACAACATGGTAACTGGTTAGAAATATACCCTCTGCCCCAATGGGGAAGGCAGTAGCCCCTTCCGCCGGTGTGGGTTTCGGGGTTACCGTATTTTCGTTGATACTGTTGGCAATCTTGGACTGAGACCTTTTTATATAATCTATATCCCGTTTCAGTTCTTTATAATGAGCCTGCTGTTTATTGGCATTGAAATAACCTGTAAAAAACAGCGTGGTAAAGACAGAGAAGATAGCAACACTGGCAGCCACGGCAGTGGTGTAGTAATACAACCTTACTACTTTGGCTTTGGAAGCTTTTTTACCCTCGGCCTGGTTAATTTCTCTATTATGAATTTCATTGAGCTGTTGCTTCAGGTCTTTTCTTCTAAAATGCTGAGTCATTTCCGTGATCAGCTTCTTATAGTCATTAACTTCTGATGCGAAAGCAGGATCTTCTTTTAGCCTTTGTTCAAAGCGAGCTAGTTCTTCTCCAGATAATTTTCCTTGGAGGTAATTATCTATCTCCTCCTGGTTTTCACTTTTCATAACTTAAAAGGTTAGAATTGAAAAACAATTTTTTTAAACGTTGAAGGCATTTATACTTTTGATTTTTGGCAGTATCGGCATTGTTATATCCAAACTTTGCGGTTATCTCGTCCATGGAAAGACTATAGAAATAGAAGTCTTTCAATATGGACAGGCAGGGGTCCCCCAGCGTGTTTAATGCCATTTCCATTGCTTCAAACTGTTGTTCTTTTTCAAGACACTCTTCGGCAATGTCGTCTGCTTCAACAAATGTCTCCGAATCAATAATTTTTTCCGGAAATTTATTCCTCTCATACAGCTTTTGGAGCCATAGTTTTCTGCAAATGGAGTAAAGAAAGGTTTTTATCGTACAGGTAAGCTTCAGGTCTTCTTTCAATACTTTTTCGTAAAAGATCATAAAAGCTTCCTGGTAAATGTCCTTTGCATCGTCCGGGCTTCCGCTGTTGTTAGCAATAAATGTGGCAATTGTGTTATAGTGAAGCTTATACAAAGAGGCCAGCACCTTTTGATCCTGACTCCTAATCCCCTCAAGATAAACCTCATCCGTAAATTGCACCCTATTTTTCATGCACTTCGATTATTAATTGTATTTCAACTTAAAAGTAACCCGTTAAAAATTTTTATTTTTTTATGGGTTACCTACGGAAAAATTATTGATAAAGGTAAAATTTATTATTTATTAACTATTAAACGACTTTAAAACATGAAAAATTTAGCAAAAATCTCCATCCTTGTTGCCGCTTTATTCGCAATGGCATCTTGCTCAGAAACTACAAAAACTGAAGAACAGGCAGTTAACACTGATACTGCAACTGTTACTCCTGCAGAACCACAAATTGAGGAAGTTCCTGCTACTCCAGATGATACCACTACTACTGCTGAGCCAACTGAAGACACTTCTGCTTCTACAGAAGAGCACGCTCACTAAGAAATTCATTATCTGAGGCCCTGCAATAGTAAATGTTCATAAATTTATCTTTCCTTGTAATTACAGAACTTATTATTGCAGGTGCTCTCATTTAAAGCAACTACATATAAATTGGAGTTTTTTACCCACCGTTTTTTTTGGGCAGGTAAACGTTAAAGGTTGTTCCTTCTCCCGGTTGGCTTTGTACTTCTATTTTGCCTCCTGAATTATCGATAATCCTTTTAACTATGTATAAGCCTACGCCTGTACCCTCTACATGAGAGTGAAACCTTTTGAACATACTAAATATTTTCGATTTGTACTCTGGTTTTAGGCCAAGGCCATTATCTGTTACTGAAAAGATTATGTAATTGTCTCTTTCTTTACCGGATACTTTAATTCTTGGACTACGCTGGGGATGCCGGTATTTGATAGCATTGCTGATGAGGTTATAGATAATACTTCGGAGATTTTTTCTGGAGAAGTTAATGGTCAGGTCATTGGCTATGCTAATGTCTAATTTTCCTGAAGAATCCAACAGGGGGCCGGAGAGTGTATCATGTATTTCTTCTACCAGTTTTCTAAGGTTTATTTCTTCTATATCTTCCGTAATATTTTTTTGTACCTTGCTTATTTCGGTTAATTCATATAAAGTGTTTTTAAAACGGTCTACGGACGTTTGCATTAACTTTAATATAACATGCAGGTCTTCGGAGTGTGGGAATATATCCGATAGTTCTTTGGCGGTTTGAAGCAATCCTTCAATATTTAATATGGGAGCTTTTAGGTCATGGGAAGCAGTATAGATAAAGTTATCAAGGTCATTATTGATTTTAATAAGCTGCTCATTTTTCTTGACCAGTTCTTTTTCTGCTAACTTTTTATCATGAATATCGGTGGAAGTGCCAAACCATTTGATAGTGTCTCCATCATCAAAAGACACAGCCCTTGCTACATGCCATCGGTAAGCACCATCGCTTCTTCGTATTCTATATTCCAGATTAAACATTTGGTGATTTTTTATTGCTTTTTCCTTTTCTGCTATCATTGCCGCAACATCTTCCGGATGTAAAGCTTTTATCCATCCTTCGCCTAATGCATCTTCCGGTTTCTGTCCTGTATATTTATACCAGTTATTGTTAAAAAAGATGGCCTTGCCTTGTTCATCAGTTGTCCATACAAGAATAGGAATCACTTCCGATAGTACTTTATATTTCTCCTCACTCTTTTTAATTTCACGGGTAGCAAGTGCAATTCTTGACTCCAGTTCTGCATTTAGTTTAATTAGTTTTTCTTTGGCTATTTTTTCTTCAGTAATATCTCTTAACAGACTAATAAACTGCTTTACTTTGCCTTCTTCATTTCTCCGAAACACGGTGGCGCGCGAATGTGCCCAACGATATCCTCCATCTATTAATCTGGCTCTGAACTCGGTTTCGAGCACCTCGCCGTCTTTAAGTGATTTTATATCCTCTATGCGTTTTATAACATTAGGAAGGTCTTCGGGGTGGACAATCTTTTCATACAGGTTGCTTCCCAGTTCCAGAAGCTTATTATTATCCCAGCCACTATTTATTTTAGCCTGTCGGTTTAGATAAATGTTTTTTTGAGTTTCAAGGTCGTAAATCTGAATGGTATCCGGTGTATAATCTGCAATTTGTTGGGCAAAGTGTTGCGCTTCTTTTAATTTGGACTCTACTTCTACTTCGTTGGTTATATCAGTAGAGCTGGTATAAATCTCGGTTATTTCATGGTTTTTGTTAAATATAGCCGTAGCAGAATTATTTAACCAGACATATTCTCCTGTCTTTTTCCGAATCCTTCCGATAATATTTCTTGATTGTTCCGGAAGCCCTACCTTATTAAAGGCATCGGTTATGTGTTGAATATCTTCGGGGTGATAAAAATCAAAAAACCTCTTACCAATTACTTCTTCTTGTTTATAGCCCAATATCTTTTCACTACTTGGCGTGATCTCTAATATAATGCCGTCAGGCGAGAGCATGGTAATGATATCTGTCGTCGTTGTGACAAGCCTTCTGTAGCGTTCTTCACTCTTTCTTAATTTTTCACTGGCGGTTTTCTTTTCCGTGATATCTGTAGCAATAGTTAAAACTTGTAATGGGCTATCATCTTTTCTTTTAAAGACTTTACTTCTTGACTGGATCCATCGCCAGCCATCGTCGTTTTTAACCCGATATTCTCTTTCAAAAATATCGGTGTCAGAAGCATGCTTTAGTTGCTTATTTCTTTCTATAAGAGAAGGCAGGTCTTCCGGGTGAATTATGTTTTGCAGGTACTGATGACGCATGGCAAACACATCTTCTATAGCATGGCCAAACAGTTCATCGGACCGGTTAATATACACCGGAGTATTATTATCGAGATCATAGATCATTATAATATCTGGTGTGGTAATAAGTATTTCATTTATTATTTGTTCCCGGCTTCGTATTAATTCATCTGTCTGTTCCGGCAGATTTATAGGATTGGAAATACCTGCAAGCCCTACTATTTCTTTTTGTTCATTAAGGATGGGTACTTTAATAGTGTGCACCCAGCTATGGTCAATGGCAAATATTGTTTCTGACCGGAGTGTGCGGCCGGAAAGAATATCTTCTTCATCCGAACTTATTTTCTCAATTTTTTCTTCAAGTTCTTCTTTAAAAAACTCCGGAAGGTTTGCATTTTGTAGATTTAAACTGTTGAAATGATTCTGGCGGTCTTTCCAGAATATTAATGCAGGTAATGAATTAAGTACCGCATTATTTATGTTTTCAATGTTTTGATTAAAATTGTTTTCCAGCTCGGCTAACTTGCTTTTCAAATGATCAAGCTCCTTGCGAAGCTTTGAATTTTCGTGTTCCCAGTTGTATGCGTTTTGATAACTCATAATCCATACCTATCTAACCTTGCGCTGCTTCAATTCAAGAACTTAATAGATAGGGATTTAATTCCAGACTGGGCTTTCGAATTTGGGAAGGGGATTAATCGGCCTTCAATTCTTCTATTTTTTTAAGAAAAGCGGCCAGCCTCGGGTAGTATTCCGATGGAGTAAAAGGTTTGTCGAAATGGCAGATTTGAAGGCCTTCCTGCAATAACTCTTTATCCAGCTTTTTGCCTATAAATACTATTTTGCTTACGCGTTCTTCCTTGCCCCATTCACCTCCGGATTCGCTTACAAATTGATTGTTTACTGCCTGTAAAATGAACTTTTCATCAACGCCGTAGAAGTTGAGAATCCCTTTAATGCGGTAGATAACTATATTTTTTTGACTTAAAAAATATTGGATAAATAAGTTAAACTTTAGTATATCCAACGATTCATTAAAAACAAAGCTATAGCTTTTAATAGCGGTGTGTGGTTTGTTTTTCGAAGTGCTGATAAGGGTAGTGTTAACAGCTGTATCTGAAATTTTTAAGTTGTCAAAACTTTTGCGTTTGGCAATTTGTTCTATTTCCTCAAATTTGGTGGTAAGGACAGAGGCTTTTTGAAAGCCGCCCAGATTAAGTATATCTACATCTTCTACTTTACCATAGTGGGCTGCGGCAATTTTAGCCATTGGGTTAATGGAGGATAGCAGTTGGAACAAATACTCCTTGTGACTGTCATTGATTTTATCCGTTTTGTTTAAAAGGATAAGGTCTGCAATGGCTACCTGCTTTCTTGCTTCTTCATTGTCCTGAAGTTGTTGTTCGATATGTTCTGCATCGGCAAGGGTGATTATTGCATCGAGCCGGAAGACATTTTGAATTTTATAGTCAGATAAAAAAGAAAGAGCTACAGGCCCTGGGTCTGCTATACCTGTTGTTTCAATGATTAAATGTTCTATTTTCTTTTCGGAGGAAAGGAGTTTGTTCAGAACTTCAATAAGGTCTTCATTAAGAGTGCAGCAAACACATCCATTTGCAAGTTCGAAAATACCGTCATCTGCTCCGACAACCAATTCGCTGTCAATGCTTATTTCACCAAATTCATTTTCTATAATGCCGAATTTTTTCTCCGGATTATTTTTGATTAAGGTGTTTAATAAAGTTGTTTTCCCTGCTCCCAGAAAGCCGGAAAGAATGGTAACTGGTATTTTTTCCATGACTAAACTCCAAGTAAATACTTATACATTCGTAGTATCTGACTTCTGTGGTTTTGAATTAAGTTCAAATTTAAATAAATTGCAACAAGGTTGCATTGATTTTGCCTGATATATTGTATGAATCAGTCATTAGAAGCTATTCTTACCCAACATAACATAAAACCAACTTCACAAAGGCTGTCTGTGTTAAAGATATTTTATGAACATGATAAAGTTTTTGTGTTACCGGAAATAACCAAATTGTTGGGAAAAGGGTTTGACAGGATTACGCTCTACAGAACATTGCAATCTTTTGAAAATAAAGGGCTCATTCACAAAATTCCTGATAAGGACGGAAATCCGGGATATGCCTATTGTAAACATGATTCAGTAAATCATTCACACAGTGAAAATCATGTTCATTTCAAATGTACGGACTGTTTATCGGTATTGTGTCTTGAAAACGTTGAAATACCGGCCATAAAACTTCCTGAAAAGTTTAAAGGGAATAAATATAATTTTTTGGTAGAAGGAATTTGTCAGCGTTGCAATAGCTAAGAGTGCTGTATTAATCCGAATTAATTTCCGTCTCTGTTACTTTCACTATTACCTTATCCACTCTTTGCCCGTCCATATCTACTACTTCAAAAGAGAAATTACGCCAGGTCATACGTTCTCCCGTTTGTGGGATATGCCCGCATACATATAAAATTAATCCGCCTAAAGTATAAAATCCCTGCTGTTCTATATCTTCCGTATCTTCTACTTCGAAGTATCTGAAAAATTCATCCAGAGAGATTAATGCATCAACCAGGTATGTTCCATCCGGACGCTTAATTATTTCAAGGTCGTCTTTCGAATATATATTTCCCGCAATTACCTTAAACAGGTCATTACTGGTTACCACACCTTTTACATGCCCATATTCATTAACAGCGATGGCAAAGTGCGTTTGTTTTTCTTTCATCTTTGAAAGAAGTTTAAACGCGCTGGTACTTTCTATCACAAATAAAGCCGGCTGTAATAGTTGGCGCAATTCAATCTTTTCATTACGCATTAATGCCGAGCTAAAAGTTTTCAGGCTAAGTATTCCTACTATATTGTCGGTTGTGTGTTCATAAACAGGGAAGTGAGTATGAATGGACTCTGCCATGATCTTTTTGTTTACTTCGATGTCATCATCTATATCCAGCATCACCATTTCATTCCGCGGACTCATTAATGACCCTACATCGGTATCGCCCAGAAAGAACACCCGCTCCAACATTTCCTTTTCTTCCTCTTCTACTTCAGAGGCCTGCTCCAGCATGGCTTTTATCTCGTCTTCCGTAATCTGATTTTCTTCCTTTCTTTTTATTCTGAATATTTTCAGTAGCAGTTCTGTAGATCCGTTCAATAACCAAACTACCGGTTGAGTTACTTTCCCCAAAACCGACATGGGCCGTGCTACAAAGGTGGCGATTCTCTCCGGTGCACTAAGCCCCAGTTGTTTGGGAAACAGTTCTCCCAGGATTAATGTAAAATAGGTAATGAATAATACGACGATACCTGTAGATACCGGTTCTTCATAACCAACAAACCAGCCTTTCTCCAGAAAAATATCTTCCATGGTTTCTGCTATGGAAGCTCCTCCGTATACCCCTGTCAGTATTCCGATTAGTGTTATTCCTACCTGAATGGTTGATAAAAATCTTCCGGGTTCTTTGGTTAGTTCTAAAGCTTTCTTAGCGCTTTTGCTGCCATTTTCTGCGTCATCTTCCAGTTTGAATTTTTTGGATGATACCAAGGCTATTTCAGACATGGAAAAGATTCCATTTAGAAGGATAAGTACGAAGATAATCGCAATTTCAATGGCCATAAAAGAGAGTAAATCATAAACCTCAAATGTAATTATTAAATTTAATAGTTAAAATAGTTTTATCTCCAACCACCACCCAGTGCTTTGTACAAGTTAACTGTTGCAAAATGTTGCCTTCTTCGGGTATCAATTAATTGTAGCTTGGCGTCAAGACTTGTTTTTTGAACTAAAAGCACTTCTACATAATTGGCTCTTCCTGTCAGGAATAATTGATTGGAAACATTGACTGCTTCTGTAAGTTCCTGGGCTTCATTCACTCTCAGTGTAGCTTCTTCTGCCAGATTTTTGATCTCGGAAAGTTCATTATAAACTTCTATATAACCATTGAGAATACTTTTCTGATAGTTATACAAGGCTTCCAGTTGACTGGCTTTGGTTGCGTTGAATTCAGCTTTAATAGCGCTGCGGTTAATAAGTGGTGCCGCCAGACTGCCTATCAGTGAATAAGCAATAGACTCAGGAGTATAGAAAAGAAAGGCTGTTTTGTATGCTTCAAATCCATAAGCACCTGTAATAGTAAAGGATGGGTAAAAAGCAGCTTTGGCAGATTTTACATCTGCATTGGAGGCTATTAATTCATACTCTGCTTCCCGAATGTCGGGACGATTTTGTAACAAATCGGAAGGCACACCACTCTGAATCAGGGTAGTAGCAGGGGCGGTGCTATTCATTTTCATTCTGGCTACCGGTTGAGGCAGTCGTCCCAAAAGAAAATTAATTTTATTTTCTGCTTCCACGATCTGTTGTGCGATTATCTTTTCCATGGCTTTTGAATTCAACAACTGGGCACTGAATTGCTTTACTGCCAGCTCATTGGCAGAGGCAGCTTCTTTTTGTGCTTTTACAATGGATAATGCGTTTTCCTGCAGTTGAATGGTTTCCCGCACAATCTCCAGTTCCTGGTCGAGAGCCACTAAATCGTAATAAGTAATAGCTATTTCTGCTACCAGACTGGTAGTAATTAAGTGCCTTCCTTCCTGCCTGGCGAGATACCTCGCATAAGCCGCTTTTTTCCTGTTATTGAGTCTGCCCCATAAGTCTGCTTCCCAGGCGGTTTGTAGTCCTACTGTATAATTTCTTAAATGAATAGGTACAATTTCTCCCGGCCTCATTTCTGTTGAAATATTACCAGCACCATCCATGGTGTATAATCCGAACTTACGCTGAGCTATGCTTCCAAACGCGGAAACGTACGGCAACAAACTTCCTTTCGCTACATGATAGTTCGCCTGAGCTGCCTGAATTCTTTGAAGGGCCATTAACACATCATAGTTGTTATGAAGTGCCGTATCAATTAAGCTGGTAAGAAGGCTGTCCTGAAAATATTCTTTGTAATTAATAAGTGCAATGTTTAATGAATCCTGTTGTTCAGGATAGCTTGCCGGTAAAGTATTTGTTGATTTTATGGCAAGGTTAGAGGTATTGCAGGACAACGTTATAAAGGCAATACCTGTAAAGAGTATATAATGATATATTATAGACTTCATCTCAGGGCAATGTTAATGTTACTTAAATAATCTACTGTAAGTGGTATTCTTTGAAAGGCAGGCTTTCCTGGTGAACCGGTTCTTTCTTGTTTTTGCCGGACACTGCTTTCGACATTGAAGCAAATATCAGGTACAAGCCCGGAACGATGATAATACCAAACAACGTACCCAGGAGCATACCTCCTGCTGCTGCTGTTCCTATAGTACGGTTGCTGACAGCACTGGCCCCTGTGGCTAACATCAGAGGAATAAGCCCGGCAATAAAAGCAAATGAAGTCATAAGTATGGGCCTTAGTCGTTCTACGGCACCTTCTATGGCTGCCTGTAAAGGTGTTTTACCTTCTTTCTGCCGCAGGACTGCATACTCTACTATAAGGATGGCGTTCTTCCCTAATAGCCCGATAAGCATTACTATGGCAATTTGTGCATAGATATTATTCTCCAGCCCTAACACCGATAAAAAGAAGAATGCACCAAATATTCCTGCAGGCAGTGAAAGAATGACAGCAAGTGGTAAAAGGAAGTTTTCATACTGGGCAGCAAGTACGAGGTAGGTAAATATAAGGCAAATGATTATTATATAAACCGACTGATTACCTGCTAAAACTTCATCCAGTGAAATACCCGCCCAACTGATATCAAAACCCTTTGGCAATGTTTCCCTGGCTACTTCCTGTATTGCTTTTAAGGCACTTCCGCTGCTGTATCCATCGGCAGCCGAACCATTAAGTTCTGCTGAGTTATACATGTTATATCGGGTTACCTGTTCTACACCATACACACGCTCGGCCGACATGAAAGCGGATAAAGGCACCATGTTGCCTTCTTTATTCTTTACATAAAACTTAAGAATGTCTTCCGGATTGGCTCTGTATTCGGGTAATGCCTGTACCATTACCCTGTATGTCCTTCCAAACTTGATAAAGTTACTGGCATATTCACTTCCTACCATTGTTTGAAGGGTATTCAATGCATCAGATACGGATACACCTTTTTGAGCTGCTTTATCATTGTCGATTCGGAGTAAGTATTGTGGATAGCTTGCATCATATATGGTGAATGCGTTCTTTATTTCCGGCCGCTTTTCCAGGTCAGCGATGAACTGTTGGGTTATCTTCTCCATTTTCTTATAATCGCTTTCTCCGGTCTTATCAAGTAGCCTCAATTCAAAACCACTTGCATTACCATAGCCGGGAACAGCAGGTGGAGGAAAGAATTCTATTTTAGCACCTTTTATATGCCTGGTCCTTTCTTCCATGATTTTTATCAGATCATCCACGGACTTGTCGCGCTCCCGCCAGTCTTTTAAGTTGATGAGACAGGTTCCATAGGGAGCACCGGTACCATCAGAAAGTATGTTAGTGCCTGCCAGTGTAGACACTGATTCAATTGCCTCTATACCTTCAGTGGCCGCCCTTACCTCATCGACAATGGCTCTTGTTCTTTCGATAGTAGCACCGGGAGGTGCGGTGATACTTGCATAAAAGGTTCCCTGGTCATCTTCAGGAATAAACCCGGTAGGCAGAAATAGATTAATACCCCAGGTTGCTGCAAGGAAAATGATGAGTACTATAAAGGTAATTGCCTTTCTGTGTATTATCCGATAGAGCAGGCTTTCATATCTTCCCGAAAGACGTTTGTAACCATTGTTAAACTTTTTGAAAAATTTGCCTAACCAGGTATTCGGTGAATCAGAGTGATGAATGGGTTTAAGCAATTGCGCACACAAAGCCGGGCTTAAGGTTAAAGCGTTGATCGCAGAAATAAGGATTGCAATAGCTATAGTTACTGAAAATTGACGGAAGAAAATACCTACAGGACCGGACATAAAAGTAACAGGGACAAACACGGCAACCATAACTAAAGTAATAGCAATGATCGCACTGCCTATTTCCTTCATGGCTACAATGGCGGCTGCCTTTGGCGGTAACCCCTCTTTTTCCATTTTAGCATGTACTGCTTCCACAACTACAATAGCATCGTCAACTACGATACCAATGGCAAGTACCAGGGCAAAAAGAGTAATCAGGTTGATGGAAAATCCCAGCAGGTTTATAAAGAAGAATGTACCAATCAGAGATACAGGAACAGCTATGGCTGGTATAATAGTAGACCGGAAATCCTGGAGGAACAGGAAAACTACGAGTGAAACCAACAGGAATGCTTCGATTAATGTTTTAATAACCTTTTCAATAGAAGCATCTAAAAACCGCGAGACGTCATAGCTTACTTCATAATCCATACCTGGCGGAAAAGTTGTTTCCTTCAGGTGAGCCATTAAAGCTTTAATATCATTGATTACCTGGTTGGCATTAGAACCTGGTAACTGTTTGATCATGATAGCTGCCGAGGGATTGCCGTTGAATTTGGACTCTACATCGAATTGGGTAGTACCTAACTCTACATCCGCAATGTCTTTGATGCGCAGTATCTCACCGTCCGGCCCTGATTTTATAGGAATGTTTTCATACTCTTCTTTGGTATTATATCTTCCGGTGTATTTTAAAACATATTGTAATGATTGAGGCCTTTTCTCCGAGCTTTCACCAATCTTTCCCGGAGCAGCCTCCAGGTTTTGTTCATTCAGGCGTTCCAGCACTTCTTCCGCAGAAATATTATAAGCAAGCATCTTATCTGCTTTTAACCAAATGCGCATCGCATATTCCCTGGCGCCCAGAATATCTGCGAATCCTACTCCCGGAATCCTTTTCAACTCGGAAAGTATATTAAGGTCAGCATAGTTGTACAGAAACGCCTGTTCCAGTGACTGGTTAGTGCTGAATATATTCAGGTACATCAGCATACTGTTTTCTTCTTTGGCGATTTGCACACCGTTTTTAACTACTTCAGGCGGTAGTTGTGCCATTACCGTTGCTACCCTGTTTTGAACATTGACTGCCGCTACATCCGGGTCAGTGCCAATTTCAAAAAGCACTTGTATGACACTTACTCCATCATTTCCTGCATCTGAAGACATGTACTTCATGCCGGGTACACCATTGATGGCTCTTTCCAAAGGCTCTATTACTGCTTTGACACAAGTCTCAGCATTAGCCCCGGTGTACTCTGCTGTTACGTTTACTTCCGGAGGAGCAATGGCCGGATAGAGTGACATGGGCATTTGAGTAATGGTAAGTGCGCCCAGTAAGGTAATGATAAGAGATATTACGATAGCCAGAACGGGCCTGTGTATAAACTTGCTAAACATGGTCTTCCTCTGTTAAATGTTTTTACTTATTGAATATCCAGTTGAGAGATTACCGACTGGCCCGATAAAAATTCAGGCACTATCTTATCTCCTTCTTTTACCATTTGAATTCCTTCATACAAGACATTATCCGTTTCGGATAATCCTTTCTGGATAACAAACAGATGAGGCAGGCGAAGCTTGGGCTCTATGCTTCTCATTTGGACTACATTAGCAGAGTCTATGGTATATACAAATACTTTGTTTTGAATTTCAAAGGTTGATTTTTGAGGTATTACAAGTGCGTTATTGATTTTATTGGCCAGTAGTATTTTACCGCTTGAACCATGTTTTAATATCTGTCCAGGGTTGGGAAACCTGGCTCTGAAAGATATGGTACCTGTAGACTTGTCAAACTCTCCCTGAATAACTTCTACCTTACCTTTATGCGGATGATCTTTAGAGTTGGCCAGCTTTAAGGTTGCTTCCATTCTTTCGGAACCTTGTTGTTGTGATTCAACAATGTCCAGGTATTCGCTTTCCGATACATTGAAATAAGCAAATACTTCCTTGTTGTCCGAAAGTTTGGTAAGGAGTGTGCCTTCTTCTATAAGGCTTCCGGCTTTTAAAGGTATTCGGTCAATAATTCCGTCAAACGGAGCTCTTACTTCTGTTAGTGTTAGCTTTAGTCTGGCAATAGCTTCATTGGAGCGAGCTTCTTCTATAAGAGCTTTCGCTGATTCCAGTTTTGATTCGGCAATTGCCAGTTCAGTTTCCGATATTACATTTTGATTCACAAGGGATCTGGTGTTTAACAATTCTACTTCTGCTGCTTTTGCCATTGCAATAGCATTTTTTAACGCAGCGCCGGCTTTTGCTAATTCTTCTTTATAACCGTAGTTACCAATGGTAAACAGTAGTTGCCCTTCTTTTACCTTTTGCCCTTCGTCTACATGAATTTTTTGCAATTGCCCTTCTACTCTTGCACGTATTTCTACATTTCGCACACTTTCAATGGTAGCAACATATTCTTTATAATAAGTAGTATCAATGGTATAAGGGTTGATTACCTGGAATTTTTCTATGGTAGCACTGCTTTGATTCGAAGAGTTACACCCATATAATGTAGCAACAGCAATTAATATCAATTGAAACGATATAGCTTTCATAATAAATAACAGAAGTTAATTGAAACTTAATTTCAGCTCCGGTATAGTAGCAGAGCTGCCGTCTCAGATCAAAGGAAATAGTATTACTACCAGTTTGCACCGATAGTACAAGGGCAATAAAAGATGCCTTGTATTTTACTCCTTTGATAAGACGGACTAATTCTATGTCATTGGCAAAACCAATGATATAGAAGGCTGATAAGTATTATGAAAATTTGGGAGGAGGAGACTGTTGCTCCAAAAAGCAAAAGTAGTTTTCGATTGTTCCGGGAGCATGATGGCTCTGTGCCGGAATGTATGGGATCATTGTAAAGGAATATTGGAAGTCACAAAGGAAATCCAGCGTTTTGGTGATTTTGAATGAGTCGGAAATGTCTTCTTCTTCCTCCGGGGTGTCATCTATGACCCCCATCCATCCTTCAACTATAAGCTCAATAACATTGCTATATAC